>JADKJT010000009.1 GCA_016720905.1 Gemmatimonadaceae bacterium
AGGCCCACTCCGGCCAGCACGGTGGCCAGCAGCGCGAACGCACTGGAGAGGATGGAGATCATTCGGTCGAGAAAGATGTTCTCCCGGACCTGCTGCGGCATCGTCTTGAGATCCTCGATCGGCACCGTCGGATCGATGCGCTTCATGGTGGCACGCAATGCGCTGAGCATCTGTTCCGGTGGGATCGACGACTGCACATAGAAATACAAGGCACCCACGTCGCCGTCCTGACGCCATGGTCGATAGTACACAGGTGGGATGGAGTCCTTGACGTCACTGTACTTGAGGTTTCGAACCACTCCGACGACCTGCACGTTCAGGGAGTCGCCTTCGGACTCGCCAATGTACTTCCCCACCGCGTCGCGCCCCCATCCGAATTTCTTCACAAACGCTTCGTTGACAATGGCAATGGCTTGTGACCCGACCCGGTCAGCGGTCGTGAACTCTCGACCGGAAATCATGGGCACGTTGAACGTGGAAAAGTAGTCCGAGCCCACTTGGTTTGCGGCCGAATTGCAGTCTACGTCCGGGCCGCAGTTGTATCCCTGCACCTTGAGCGAGTTGTTGTTGCTGTCGCCGCTGAGAAGTGGCGTTTCGCCTTCCGTCACACTGGTCACGCCAGGAACCGTCTTCAACTCCTGTTCCACGCGATTGAACAGCTCCGCGCTTTGCACGCTGTCGTAGCCGGCGCGCCGCGGCACAATGCTGAAGGTGGCGATGTTGTCCACCCGCAGGCCGAGATCGACACGCGTGACATTCATGAGGCTTCTGAGGAACAACGCGGACATGATGAGCAGCCCCATCGACAGCGCAATCTGCGCGGTCACGAGACCGGCACGAAAGCGCGCCGCCGCGCGACCGCCGGCGATCTGGCCGGCGCCCGCGCGGATCGTGCTCATGACGCCCGTGCGCGTACTGTGCAGGGCGGGGAACAGGCCGAACACGATGCCGGTGATGAGACTCAGCATCGCCGAAAAAGCGACTACCGAGCCACTGATCGAGAATCGCATGGTCGTGGACGCCTCCGGCGGGAGCAGGGCGCCGATCGCGCGCAGCGTCCACACGGCCACGAGCAGCGACACCAGGCCGCCAATCATCGACAGCATGATGCTCTCGGTGAGCAGTTGCAGCACGAGATGCCGACGTGTGGCACCCAGGGCGAGTCGTACGCCCATTTCGGTGGCCCGTCCGGCGCCGCGCGCCAGCAGCAAATTCGCAATGTTCGCGCAGGCAATCAGCAGGACCACACCGGTCACCGAGAACAGCAGTGTCAGCGGCGTCCTGGCTTCCCGAATCATGTTGCTCTGGCCATGCGCGCCGGGGACGATCAGCAGCCGCTTGGCCTTGAAACTTGCCATGGTCTTGTCACTCAGACCCTGCTGTAACGGGGCTTCCACATTCACCAGCAGCGGATGAAACACGCCGTTGGCCATGGTGCGCGCGGTCTCGATGGACACGCCCGGTTTGAGGCGCGCAAACAGATAGATCCAGTAGTTGCGGCGGTCTTCCCAACGGGTGAAGCGTTGCACCTCGCCGCGCATCGACAGCGGGACGTACACGAGGGGACGGGCACCAAGCGACGTGCCCTCAAACGACTCCGGTGCCACACCAATCACCGTGAACGATTTGCCGTTGAGGCGAATGGTCTGTCCGATCACGCCGGGGTCTTTTCCGAACCGGTCCTTCCAGAAGCTGAAACTGATCACGGTCACGAAGTGCGCCCCAATAACGTTGTCGTCATCGGGGGTCAGCAATCGCCCTGCCGCGGCCTTGATCCCGAGCACCGGGAAGTACGAACCGCTCACCATCGAACCTTCGCCCGTCATCGGCTCGTTGCGGACGGTCAGCGACGTCCCGAAAATGCGATGCGCGGCAATACCGGTGAACGGCGTCTGCAAGCGCTCCAGATCCCGGAACATCGCGTAGCTGAACACTTCATCGCAGCGGCCGGACGTGTTGCACGAATTCGAACCCGGCATTGGACCGGGTGCCGACAGATTCACCAGCTCGCCCGGCGCTGGCACCGGCAGCGGGCGCCGCAGCAGCGTGTCAAACATCGAGAAGATCGCGGCGTTCGCCCCGATGCCGAGCGCCAGGGACAGGACGGCGATGGTCGTCACGAACGGTGTCTTGATCAACATCCGTGCGGCGAGCGTGATGTTTCGCATGGGGCGGGACGCGGGAGGAGGGAAGTCCGGTAGCCTTGGACTTGGACGGCGCCCGCGCGGGAAAGGTTTCTATGGTGCCGGATGTGCGGCGCCCCATCGACCGTCGGCACCGCTGGGGTGCAGCAGGTAGAAGACGTCCGTCCGCAATTGCGAGGGATCGGCGTGCCAGTGCCCGTACACTTCCCACGATGGACCGGCGCGCGTGCGATCGTTGGCGCGACACCAGGCCACAACGGCCGCATTCGCTTCGCCCAGGCGTCCATACTCGCCGACGTGCGTGGTCATCGCCGCCACCCCACCGGGCGTCTCCAACGGCATCACGCCCCCAACGGCGTCAAAAAGCGCGGTGACGCCGACGCAGAAATCCACTGTGAGTTCTTCGGCGGTCGCCGCGCGATAGATGAAGATGTTCTGCCCATCAAGCGCCACGGCACCCGCCCGTGCGGCGGCGTACACCTGATCCAGATGCCGGCCGAACTCATGGCCGACCCGGCCACGCGGCACCTGCGCACGCACGCCGGCAACCCGACGAGCGGCAACGACAACTTCGCGGACATCGTACGGCGCGGAAGACATGAACACGTCGTCAGTCAGGTATTCCGTGGACCGGCACGCCTAGTAGCGAAACAACCGGTTGATCTTGACCACGAACGCGCGGTTCTTGAGCCCGCGCACCGTCGTTGGCGTGACGTACCGATCGTCCCGCACGTCGCGTTCATCGGTGTACACCAGGAACAGCTCGCTACCGGGCGCATACTCCCAACGGAAGCGCAGGTTGGTGCTGAACGCGCGGTCGGCCGAGTTGTATTGCACGAGTGCGCTGGCAAACATCAACGGCGAGAATCCATAGTCCACGCGCGCCCGTGCCAGCCGCGTGGTGAACGCGGCATTCGGTCGCTCGATGCGGGTGATCGAAAACGTCGGCTCCACGGCCAGCCGCTGCATGACCGCGATGCGCGCGGCCGAGAACGTACTGCCGGGTCCGAAGGTCACGCTCCGGATGGAGCCGTCATAGTAGCGCCCGCCCTGAACCTTGATGGTGCCCGACGCGCGTCGCTGCGCGCCGAACTCGTACGACAACGCGACATCAGAGAAGTCGTAGCCGCCTGGCGCGATGGCGGCGGGCGACCCGGAGGGGGTGAACGGGCGGCGCAGGAACTCGAAGTCCTGCGTGACGTCGATGTTCAGTTGATCGCTATTGGCGAATTCCGTGCCGAAGTGACCGCGCCAGATTCGCGTGTCGACCGCGCCAGCGCCGTTCTCGAAGTATTCGCCAGATGCAGTCCCAGTGAACTTCCGCACCTGTGTCAGATGCATCGGTCGCGGACTGAAGCGCACTTCGCCAAACGACCGGTTGAAGTCGGAGCGTCGGCGAAACCCAACCTGCGGATCGAAGTTGCGTCCCACCGACAAGAACTCCGCTTTCGCACCGTACCGGTCGACGCTGTAGTCCACGCGACCCTGGTAACTCTGGTTGTCGCCGCTCACACCGGTGGTGCTGGTCTGCGCCCAGTAAGCGCCGGCCGTCAGCGCCTGTGACAGCAGAAACGCGCCATCCACCCCGTACGCCGCATTGGTGCCGGTGCCCGACGCGCCCACCGACCGGTTGGTGGCCATGATGCCTATGGAGCTGCGTTGCAGCACATCGCGCTTGAGGCGAACCACGGTGAAGTTGGTGGCCTCGGAATTCGATGGCGCGTCACGGGAGGTGCCGATGTTCATCAGCCCGATGGCGTACTTGCCAAGCTTACCGGTCAGTCGGCCGCCCACATTGATGGGGACGACGCTGCTGTTGTCGAGTCCGATGCGTCGCGTGTAGAACAGCTGCGGCGTATCGCTCGTGTTGGAGCCGCTGAAGGCGCCGCTGCCACCCCGCGCAAAGTCGAAAATGCCGCGACCCTCCAGGAAGAAGTCGCGCTTCTCGGGAAAGAACAGGCTGAATCGCGTCAGGTTGACTTGCTGCTCATCGATCTCCACCTGCGCGAAGTCGGTATTGACGGTGACGTCCGCCGTGAGATTGGGCGTGACGGCGTACTTGATGTCGCCGCCAATTTCGCTGCCGAAGACGTTGTTGGTTTGCGGTGTGCGCACGCGGTCGGTTGAGACGCGCGAGACGGCGTACGGTTTGAGCTCGATGTTCTTGCCGGCCTCCGGGAGATCGAGACCCACCAGTGTCCCGGCGGCCGACACGCGGTTGAGCGCCTGCGGGCCAGCCATGATGCGCGGCACGGGCGTGAGGTAGTCCCACTCGTTCTTGTGCCGGACCGAGCGGCGAATCTGGATGCCCCACGTCTGATCGGGACCGGCACGATACCGGAGCGACTTGAAGGGGATGGCCATCTCCACGGTCCAACCACCGTCAAAGCGTCCGGACTTGGAAGTCCACACGGGGTTCCAGTCGGTGTTCGATCCGCCTTCGTCCACCACGGAATAATCGGCGCGCGCGCCGAGCGGATTGGTATAGAACGCAAACCCGCTGCGGCGATCGAAGAAGGTGTCGAAGAGCACACCGATGTGCTCGTTGTTGCGGAGCCCGCCCGTGTCGCGCCGCAGTTCGTTGACAATCCACTCCGCTGGCGGCGCGGTCTCATAGCACCGGCAGCTCAGGTAGATGTTGTGCTCGTCGTAGGTGATCCATATGTCGCTGCGTTCTGTCGCGGGAGCGCCGTCGGTCGGTGCCACTTGAATCAGCCCGCCGAACGGCGTCTCGCGCGCGTACACCTCCTCGTCCAGCACGCCGTCCAACATGAGTGGTGCCGAGAGCTTGATCGCACGCACGGTGGCTTGGCCAGCGGCGTTGCGGGTAATGACGGCTGGAGCCACCGGGGCGGGTGGACCGTCGATGACCGGCGCTGATTGCGCGCGCGCCGGCGCGACGGTGAGCGCGGCAATACCGATCGAAAAAATGGCACAGCACGGCCAGCGCATGGTGGAGTAGGTCATCGGTGCCGTGGTCTCGGGGCGAAGGGAGGAGACAGAATATCGCCCCGACAGGCAAAGGTTGGGAACCTGCCCCCTCGCCCAGTTCGCGGAGGATCACATAAGTGCTCTCGGTGGCTGCGGACGCCCGGACGGTGGTGTCGCGCTAGCGCTCGGCCATGTGGCGGGTCTTTTCGCTGAGTCGCAGTTCGCGCAGCGCCACGCGGGCTTGTTCGACCATCGCGTCAAGGTCTCGACGGGCGTAGACACGGCCGCGCGAAACAACGAAGTCGATCGAACGCACGGCACGCACATCACGCAGCGGATCGTCACGCAGCACGACCAGATCGGCGAGACGTCCGGCCGCGACGGTGCCCAGGGAGTCCTGCGCGTGCTGATACTGCGCCGGATTGAGGGTACCGGTACGGAGTGCCTCCAGCGGGGTGAGTCCGGCAGACTGCAGGAGTGCCAACTCCATCTGCAAGGAGAAGCCAGGCGCCGCTTGCAGGGGAATGTCGGTGCCGGCCAGCAGCGGAACGTGCGCATCGCGCAGTTCACGGATCAAGCGGGTAAACAGCTTCCACTTGGAGGTCGCCAGGGCGATCACGTGTGGACTGCGTTTCCGTTCGACGTCTTTGGGCGGTTCGGTCATGAGACTCGTGTCACGCGCCACCGGATCACGCGGTGCAATGCGCAACATCAGATCGTGCAGCGTCAGCGTGGGGGTCACCCACATGCTGTGCCGCGCCACATCCGCAAAGACCCTCGCTGCCTGTGCGGGCGAATGCGAGACCGTCGCTGTGTCAAGGATCCCATAGCTTGGCCGCTCCACAACCCTGACCTTGAAGAGCACGCGCTCGAACAGCGTGGGCTGCTGCACGGTGCGCCGCATGGCGCGCAATTCGCCTTACGGAATGACCGCGGTGTTCTCAGGAAACCAGAAGAGATGCTCGACGCTGGACATCCCGCTGGCGGCCAGCTCTTGCAGGCTCACCAACTCGGTGCCGTGTGACACACATCGGATGTGTTGCGTGCGACAGGCGTCGAGCGCGGCGCGCACGATCCACGGTTCGGGCTCGGCCTCGAGTTTGACCAGCGACGCCCCATGCTCACGCAGCAGACGCACCGACGTCTGCACGTCGGCCACGGTTCGAATCGGGAATGGTGCGCCGGGAACGACCGGCTCCTTGCCCAGCTTGCCGCCCGTGGCCAACGCGCGCGGCATAGGTGGCGCGTTGCGTGCGGTATCGGCCACCTGCTGCCACCGCTGCAGCACATCCAGATTGCCGCTCAAGTCGCGCACCCCTGTTACCCCGGCCGCCAGGAGAAGCGCCGAGAAGTAATAGCGGGCTCGCGCGTCCGTGCTATCGGCCCCCGGATGCGCTTTGGTCCACGGCGTGTCCGTCAAGTGCGTGTGCATGTCCCACAGCCCCGGGATCACGAACCGATTGCGGGCAGTGATCACCCGGGCGCCGACGGGAAGTTGATAGGTTCCCGCACCCTGCACGGCGATGATGCGTGCGCCTCGCAGCACGACATCCTGATCGGGCACCCGAATACCGCGCACGACATCGATGACGGTCACGTGCGACAGCACCGTGACGGACTCAGGCTGCCGCGACGCCACCGTGCTCCTGCCGGTCAGCGAGAGGGCCAGAAGGGTGCAACGCACTGAAATCACAATGGGATGCCTCATTCGGGGGAGCGGTCCCGCGAAGCGGGGGACACTCCTTCCTGACGGTCAGCGCCCGGGCCTCGTCACCTTCCAGCTGGAGCCTGCACCCCGCAGGAAGACGGCCACGACGTTGTAAACTCGGGTGCCAATGCGCATCATCTACGCTCACCTGCCGATGGAGCTCACCGTGAACCGCAGTCGCCGCCGTGCCACGCTCGCGCCGTTTTCCGTGGCGGTGCTTTTGAGCACTCCGCTGTGTGCCCCGTTGGGCGCGCAGAACACTGCTCCCTCAGCTGCACTGCAGCCTGGGCCCAAGCCCGCCGCCGCGCCGGCCCTTGGCAAGTGGGTGGGTGAGTACGACCGCAACGGCCAGGTCGTATTCGTGATTGAAGACAGCAATACGCTGGTGTTGCTCGATACCGCGCGCGCAACTGCGTCGCGTCAGGTGCTCACACCGGCCGCATTGCAGCAGTTGCACCTGACCAAGCGCCAGGTGGGACCGGTCGCGGGCGCGAACCAGCTCAAGGTGACACCGGTTCGGAGCATTGCGGATCTTCGCCGTGAGGCCCTCGCGGCCTCGCCACCGACCGAAAAACCCCCAGCGCGCGCCAGTGATCTGGTTGAACTCACCACACTTGACCCGGGCATCAAGCTCGAGATCCGCTACGCGACCACCAACAATTTTGCTGGCGCGAAATTCTACGACCAGCCGCGCGCCTTCATGCAGCGACCCGCCGCCGAGGCGGTCGTGCGCGCCCATCGCGCGCTGCGCGTCCTCGGCTATGGACTGCTGATCCACGATGCCTATCGGCCGTGGTACGTGACCCGGATGTTCTGGGATGCGATGCCCGCCGACAAGCGCTGGCTCGTGGCCAATCCCGCTGACGGGTCAAAGCACAATCGGGGCGCGGCGGTTGATCTGACCCTCTACGATCTCAAGTCAGGTCGGCCGATTGAGATGCCGAGCACGTATGATGAAAGCACCGGGCGCGCACACGCCGACTACCCCGGGGGCACCGCCCTGCAGCGGTGGCATCGCGCGCTGCTGCGCAACGCGATGGTGCGCGAGGGATTCGTCGTGAATGCCCTCGAGTGGTGGCACTTTGATTTTGGCAGCTGGCGCGACTACGCCATCGGCAACGTCACCTTTGACAAGATCGGACGATAGCGGAATCCCAGGCCGTCGCGTCTATCCCCAGAAGAGGTACGCCACCGTGATCGCTGCCGCGACGCCAACGGCGTCGGCGAACAGTCCCATCGCCACAGCGTGTCGTGTCTTCCGGACCCCGACCGAGCCGAAGTACAGGGCCAGGATGTAAAACGTCGTATCGGTCGCGCCCTGAAACGTGGACGCCAGGCGTCCGGCAAATGAGTCGGCGCCATATGTCTTCATGGCGTCCACCATCATGCCGCGCGCGCCGCTGCCGGACAGTGGTTTCATGAGCGCGGTGGGCAGTGCGGCAATGGTGCGATCGTCCAGGCCAAAAAACGCGAAGCCCTTGGCGATTCCCTGCATCAGCAGATCGAGCGATCCTGAGGCGCGGAACACGCCAATCGCCACCAGCAGGGCCACGAGGTACGGGATGATGCGAATGGCCACCTGGAATCCTTCCTTCGCCCCTTCAATGAAAGCCTCGTAGGCATTGACCTTGCGCACCATCGCCATAATGAGAAACGTCGAGATCACGCCGTACAGCACGACATTGGCCACCAGATTCGATATCGCCTGCACGCGCGCCTGGTCCATGCCAGCAAACGTCCACACGATCCCAGCGACCAGCGCGGTCACGCCAACGAGCCAGCCCAGCAGGACGGGATCGAGCAGGTTGATGCGTTGGATGAGTCCCACGCCGATGAGCGCGGCGAGTGTCGCGAAGTAGGTGGTGATGAGAATGGGCAGGAACACGTCCGCCGGATTCGCGGCACCGAGTTGTGCGCGATACACCATGATGCTGATGGGAATGAGTGTCAGCCCAGAGGTGTTCAGCACCAGGAACATGATCTGCGCGTTGGTGGCGGTGTCCTTGACGGGATTGAGTTCCTGCAACTCGTTCATCGCCTTGAGGCCAAGCGGCGTGGCGGCATTGTCCAGCCCCAGCATGTTGGCCGAGAAGTTCATGATGATCGAGCCCAGCGCCGGATGGCCGCGCGGAATTTCCGGGAAGAGACGCGCGAAGAACGGCGAGACCAGGCGCGCCAGCACCCCGATGGCTCCGCCGGCCTCACCCACCTTCATGAGGCCGAGCCAGAGCGTCAGCACGCCGGTGAGTCCGATCGAGATGTCGAAACCCGTCTTTGCGGAATCAAACGTGGCCTGGGTCATGGACGCGAAGACCGCCGTGTCGCCGCCAATCAGCTTGACCAGTCCCACCACCAGCGACACCAGAAAGAAACTGAGCCAGATGTAGTTGAGCGTCACGGCAGTGTTCCGGTGAGGAGTTCCACGAGGACCGGCACATGCAGGCGCATCAGGTCCTCGTTGGCAATGACCGGGAATTCGTAGGTGATCACGGCGAGTCCGTGCTCCAGTCCCCACGTGCCGAACGACCCTGGGGTGGGGTATCCCACATCACGCACGAGGGGCATGGCGGTGCGCGCCGCGAGTCGGGCGCCCAAGGCACTTTCGTGCGCGTCGTCGATACATGCCAGGGGCGCGTGCAAGGCCACGGCCACCGTCGGCGAGAGTTCGTCGATCAACGCCAACAGGGCGCGCGTCTCCGGCTCCGACGCCGGGTGCGTGCCCGGGCTCAGTCGCACGTCGCTGGGATCCCCGATCGTCGCGCGGCTGGTGACGGGACCGGCGCGCCAGGTGGAGGTGGGGAAGTTGCGATTGAGGTCGACCCCGTTGGCATTGGCGCGCGTGCCACGAATAAGTCCGTCAGGGTTCGCCGCGAGGACGACCGCAACGTGGTCGAGCGGTTCGGCAATCTGTCGGAGGGCCCGGGAGAGTGCCCACGTCGTTTCGGGCTCCTCGCCATGGATGGCGGCGAACACGAGGAGGTCGCAACGACCAGCGGGTCGCCATACCTCGAGCGGCACGCCGAGCACGGAGTGGCCGTATGTCGTGGGAGTGACGGCGTGCGTACCCCACTCAGAGCGCGGGCGACGTGACACGAGGAGAGGGAAGGAGGCGGTCAGGGAGTGAGGAGCGGCGACAGATCGGGGCGGGCACGCTGCCATCATGCACAGCATAGCAGCAAGGTGCAGTGGCGCGCCATCCGGCAGCGGGATCGAGTGCGCCTGAAAGGACCGTGAGGACCTGCCAACCGCCTCGACGCCGCCGATTGCACGACTCATATTGGCGTATGTCATACACTGGCGCGGGCGTCGAACTTTGAACGGGGCCTGCACATGAGCGAATCGCTCGCCCGCCTGCAGGAGGCTCTCGCCAACCGCTACCGCGTCGATCGTGAACTCGGCGCAGGCGGCATGGCCACGGTCTACGTCGCCCACGACCTCAAGCATGATCGCGATGTCGCCATCAAGGTCCTGCATCCGGACCTCGGCGCCGCACTCGGCGGCGAGCGGTTTCTTGGCGAGATCCGCACCACGGCGCGCCTGCAGCATCCACACATCCTGCCACTGCTCGACAGCGGCGACGCGAATGGACTGCTGTACTACGTCATGCCGTTCGTCACCGGCGAGACGTTGCGCGCGCGCCTCGAACGAGAGAAACAGCTGCCGATTGATGACGCGGTCCTGATCGCCCGTGAAGTGGCCGACGCCCTCGGCTATGCGCACGGACTGGGGATCATTCATCGCGACATCAAGCCCGAGAACATCCTCCTCCAGAATGGGCACGCCCTCGTGGCGGATTTCGGCATAGCACTGGCGGTGCAATCGGCTGGTGGCGCGCGACTGACGCAAACGGGCATTTCGCTCGGCACACCCTGCTACATGTCGCCCGAGCAAGCCATGGGCGAGCGCGCGATCGATGCGCGCAGCGATATCTTTGCGCTAGGCGCGGTCACCTACGAGATGCTGGTGGGCGGACCACCATTCGTCGGGTCAACGGCGCAAGCGATCGTGGCCAAGGTCCTCACGGAGCGACCAACGGCACTACGTCAGGCGCGCGATACCGTGCCGCCGCACGTCGAGTACGCGGTGCTCAAGGCGTTGGCCAAGCTGCCGGCCGATCGGTACACGTCAGCGGAAGCGTTCGCAGCAGCGCTCGTCACCGTGTCAGGCTCGCTGGGAATTCCTGATCTCCCTGTGCACGGTCTTCGATCGAAACGCACTGCCGTGGCGGTTGGGGTTCTCGCCGTGGGGGCGAGCATGTTTTTCATCGGCCGCGCGGTTGGCGGTACGCGCGGGAGCGTCGAGCAGTTCGGCCAGGCCACGCAGGTCACGTGGGAATCCGGTCTCGAGATTGTGCCGGCCATCTCGCCGGATGGAAAGCTGGTCGCCTACGCACTCGGCAACGGCACGCGATTCAAGATCTTTGTGCGGCCTGTGGCCGGAGGTCGCGCCACGCCGCTCACCGACGACACGCTTGCGGTGGAGACGCAGCCACAATGGTCACACGACGGCGCGCGGATCCTCTACCTCAAGGATGGATTGGTATTCAGCGCGCCCGCCGGTGGTGGCGCGCCCAAGCAGGAGGTGCCGCGCCGCGGGGCTGACGTCGAATCGGCCACGTGGTCGCCCGACGAGCAGCGGATTGCCTATGTGGTTGATGATTCCGTGTTCGTGCGCGACGCCGACGGGGCGAGCACGCTGGTCGCCACGATGGTGCAGCCGACCATGTGTGCGTGGGGGCCGGCGGATCTCGTCGCCTGCTCGGCAGGCAATCGCATGTACCTCAAGGCCGGCATGAACTTCTCGAATTCCGCGCCAAGTTGGATTGTTGTGATCGATGCGAACACTCGGCGCGTGCGCGCCATCACCGACAGCGTCTTTTACAACCAGGCACCAACCTGGTCGGCCGACCGGCGACGCGTGATGTATGTGTCCAACCGCATGGGCATTCCTGACATTTTCTCGCAGGCCGTGAATGCCGATGGAACCGCGGCGGGGTCGCCGCAGCGGCTGACCGTTGGGCTCAACGTGAGCTCGTTCACCATCTCCGCCGATGGCGCGCGCATGGCGTATGCGGTGCTGACCACGACCTCGAACGCCTGGTCTCAGCCGCTCTTCCCGTCATCGGGGGCCACTCGCGAGCGCCCGGTCCAGTTGACGTTCGGACAAGGCGTCGTCGAGACGGCGTCACCGTCGTCCGACCTCCAGTGGTTGTATTTCGATTCCGACGTGACGGGCAATCCGGATCTCTACCGCATGCGCCTTCCGTCCGGTCAAGCCGAGCGACTGACCGTGGACCGCAGGCCTGAGTTCAACCCCAGCCCATCGCCCGATGGCCGGTTCGTGGCATTCCATTCATTTCGCGACGGCTCCCGCGAGATCTTCGTCATGCCGTTGGACGGCGGACCGCTGGAGCAGGTCACCCGGACACCGTATCAGGAACTGAACGCGGTCTGGTCACGCGACGGGCAGTCATTGTCTTTCGCCTCCCAGTCTCAGCCGTTCGGCCTCTTTGTCGCACGCCGCGCAACCGATGGCCGTTGGAGCACGCGCAAAGTGCTTGAGACGGGCGTCTTCCAAAACTGGTCGCCTGACGGCACGATGCTGTCATTTGCAACCGAATTGAGCGGGCTGGGCGGTTTGCGTGTGGTGTCGGTGAACGGCGGGTTGCCGCGGCCCCTGTACGACGAAACGGCACCTGGCGCGCCCAAGGCGGAGATGAGCGCCTGGAGTGACGACGGCCGTACGATCTACTTCAAGAGTCATGACCGCCGCGGGGCATCCTCCATCTGGTCGGTGCCGTCGACCGGCGGAACGCCCACAAAGGTGACGGACCTTGGTGACGATTTGCAGGCGGATCGCTTCTCGTTCAAGCTCGCGCGCGGGCGGCTGTACTACACGCACTATGATCGACAGAGCAACATCTGGGTCATGGACGTGACGCGATGATTGTGCGCCCCGCTGCCAGGTCGGCCAACAACGCCACGTGCACATCAAGCGCATCGATAACCCGGTAACCCGTCTCCCGCCCGTCGAAGGCCAGTCCGAGATCCGTACCCGCCAGCACGATCGCCTCGGCGCCCTGCTCATTCACCATGCGCCGGCCGGCGTCGAACAGCACCTCGCGCTGCGCATCGGTGCACACACCGGTGACGGCGACATCCTGGTACAACTGGCCGAGCCGTTCGATATCATCGTCGCACGCCACGGCGCGCGTGCGATGCAGTTGGCCGTACAGTCGCGTGCGCATCACTACCCGTGTGCCAAGCAGACCCACGCAACCGATGCCTTCGCCAGCGAAGTATTCATCAAGCGGCGTCACGGCGGAAACGAGCGGTAGCGAGGAGAGGCGCGCGGTCTCGTCGAAACAGAAGTGCCCGCCCAGCGATGTGATGCCGACGCATTCCGCCCCGGCGGCTTTCAACCGGTCGATCAGTGCCGCGTAGATCGCCGCCTGCTCGTCGCGACGATCGGCCAGGTTGTTCCGGATGAGCGTGTTGACATCCGCCTGCACGATGGTGAGTTCGAGCGGTGACTGCATTTGCCGCATCCGCGCACAGAGGCGCTGGTAGTAGACCACCGTCGCCGCCGGTCCGATACCGCCGATCAAGCCGATGTGCATGTCACTGAGGGAAGAGGGGGCGAAAGGCTCGCGGGTATGCTCATGGAGCGCCAAGCCAAGCAATGCTCGCGATGGGATCTGCGCAAGCGTAGGATTCACGCAGCGTTGCGGTGCCTCACGAGACGGTCGGATACGTCCGTCCCGTTTCTCCAGTCACCCGAGATTCTGCCGTGATCTCGGACCACGAACCCATCACTCCTTTGAGTGATGGTACCTCGAGGGCGACCGGCATAGCGTTCGGGATGAACGATTTCACAATGTCTCCCATTGACGCTGCGCCGGTGCTCACGATCTCCGCGCGCGCGCTCCGGCCGGTGCTGCCCGGACTACTGCTGGCGGTCCTCACCCTCCTGCTGGGCTTCATGCTTGGCGTGGTGTTCGGGCTGAATGAAGACTTGATCAAGTCACGATTGAGTGCCTCGGCGGCGGCGGCCGATACCGCGGTCTACCATCAGGACCCGGCGGCCATGAAGGCGGTGACCGACAAGTCGTGGACCTATATGCAGCGTTCCCATCTGCATGCCGGCAGCCTTGGAACCGTCGCCATCGCGCTGACCCTGGTCGTCATGCTGCTCGGCACCGGCGCACGTCTCGCGGCCGCCATCAGTGTGGCGCTTGGCATCGGTGCCCTTGGCTACTCGCTGTACTGGGTCTGGGCCGGGTTCCGGGCGCCTGCCCTTGGCGGTACCGGAGCCGCCAAGGAGTCCTTGGCGTGGTTGGCGATCCCGTCTTCGGGCCTGGTCGTGGCGGCAACGTTCGTGGTGGCCGTGCTGCTCCTGAACGCACTGCGAACGCCACGCACCGCCTGAACACGCTCCACGTGTCAGGCACTCCATCGTCGTTGGGTGAGGTGGCGGTTGTACCGCCAGCGGCGCAAGTTCGCGTGCATCGCATCGACATCACCGCCCGCTCGATGGTCATGCTGCTGGCGGTCGTGGCGTCAGCCTTTCTCCTGCTCCGCATCACGTCGGTGATTCTGGTGGTGATTACCTCGCTCCTGCTGGTTGGCACGCTGTCGCCGCCGCTCGAGTGGTTGGAAGCACACGGCATGCGGCGGGGCCGCGGGATCGCGCTGCTGTTTACGATCCTGCTCGCAGTTGTGCTGCTTCTGTCCACGCTGACCATCCCTGAGTTGATCGCTCAGGTGACGTCACTGATCGAACAGGAGCCGGTGTTGCGCGAGCGCCTGGCGGTGTTGCTCTCCCGTTGGCACATCACGTCATCGATGGCGGCCTCACTGCGCCACATCAATTACGGGGCGCTGCTCGGCAACCCGGGCCAGTTCGCCCTCAAGACGTCGATGCGCGCCTTTGAACTGGTGGCCTACGGCGTAGGCGCCGTGTTTCTCGCGCTGTACATGATGATTGATCGCGATCGCTTGCGGGGCGCGATGTTTGCGTTGGTGCCGCGCACGCAGCACATCCGCCTGTCGCGCATCTTGCTCAACCTTGAGCACATCGTCGGTGGCTACATTCGCGGGCAGCTGATCACGTGCCTGCTGATGGGCGGCTTCATGCTCGTGCTGCTCTCGATCCTGCACGTCAAAGGTGCGCTGGCTATCGCCGTGTTGGCGGGACTGGCGGATGTGCTGCCGTATATCGGCGTCCTGCTGGTGATGGGTCCCGCGCTGCTGGCGACCATGTCGCTGGGCACTGCGGTGTCGGTGACGGTGGCGATTTCGATCTTCGTGTATCAGGAGCTCGAAAGCCGCATCCTCATTCCCATGGTGTACGCGCGTTCGCTGCGGCTGCCCTCGTCGGTCGTGCTGGTCGCTCTGCTGACTGGCGGCACGTTGATGGGCATTGCCGGGGCGCTATTGGCGTTGCCGGTCGCGGCCGCTTTGCTGATGCTTGTCGAGGAATTGCGCGTGGAACTCCCCGGCCAGATCGAAACCCCAGCCAAAGGACTTCGACGCGAACGTGATGAAGTGAGCGAACAGGGAGTACACGCTGCGCGCCGAGGGATTGCCCGTGCACGAAGCGGCCGCTATTGCGGTGGAAATTTCGGATGAGCGGGAGCGCGAAGACGCCCGACTGGCCGTCGCCGTCCCCGAGGACTCGCTGTTACTGGTCGCGGCCGAGCCACAGGCGACGGCGATACCCGACGCCGACGGGGACCCTGGTGCGTCTGCCACGGGGCCTTGATACGCACTCAAGCGCCACGCATCGAGATGCGGGTCGGATGTCGTCCTGAACAGATCGATGCGCCCACCCGAATCGAGACGTTAGCGCCGGTACGGCCGCGGCACCATCTTTCCCCGACGACCCGCCCGACCGCGCACGCATCCCCAGCCAAGGAGTGCTATGAAAGCCGTGATGTGCAACGCCTGGGGTTTGCCCGATACCCTTGTGGTCGAGGAGCACGCTGACCTGGTCGCAACGAGCGATCACGTCGTGATCACGGTCAAGGCAGCTGGCGTCAATTTCCCCGACGTGTTGATCATCCAGAACAAATATCAGTTCAAACCGCAGTTACCCTTCACGCCGGGGAGTGAACTGTCCGGGGTGATCACTGCTGTCGGAGACGGCGTGGCGCAGTGGAAGGTGGGCGACCAGGTGATTGCGTTCGCGGATCACGGCGCGTTCGCGGAACAAGTCGTCGTACCGGCCACCAACCTGATGCCGATGCCACCAGGCATGTCGTTTGACATTGCCGCGGCGATCACCCTCACCTATGGCACCAGTCACCACGCGGTCTGTGACCGCGCGCAACTGCAAGCCGGCGAGACCATGCTGGTGCTGGGTGCGGCCGGTGGCGTGGGGTTGGCCGCCATCGAAATCGGCAAGGCGTTGGGCGCGCGCGTCATTGCGGCGGCGTCGAGCGAAGAGAAGTTGGCGGTATGCCGCGCACACGGTGCCGATGCCACCATCAACTACAGCACGCAGAACTTGCGCGAGGCGATCAAAGCGGCCACCGATGGCAAAGGTCCCAATGTGATCTATGATCCCGTCGGCGGCGAGTACAGCGAAGCCGCGTTTCGCTCGATCGCCTGGCGTGGACGGTATTTGGTGGTGGGCTTTGCGAATGGCGAGATACCCAAACTGCCGCTCAACCTCACGCTACTCAAAGGGGCGTCGTTGGTGGGCGTGTTTTGGGGGGAATTCGCCAAGCGTGAGCCGAAAGCCAATGCGCAGGCGATGCGGCAATTGATGGGCTGGTTGGCAGACGGCACCATCAAGCCGCACATCTCGGCGCGTTACGCGCTGGCCGATACCGCGCAGGCCTTGAACGACATGGCGGCGCGGAAGGTGACGGGGAAAGTGGTCATCGTGCCGTAGCGCATGCGCGGGACGGGACCCATACCTGCCACGTCGTGCCGGCGGCGTGGGTTCAGGCGTGTGCCCCGCCGCGATGTCGGCCAGCAGCGCCACATGCACATCCAGTGCATCAATCACGCGATATCCGGTTTCGTGTCCGTCGAAGGCCAGTCCAAGGTCGGTACGGGACGATGGCTGCGACGATCATGAACTGACTGCGCTTCATGCTCAGTTCTCCTTCTGTCGTGACTCGTGTCCGATTGCCAAACCCGCCAGAGAAGGGTGCGACACGTGAGGCCGTCGCACCCGCCGAAGACGAGCCGGTTACGAGATGCTGTTCCGAGTCGCGGCAAGCATCGTCAGGTCGTCGTGTGGCTCGGCCTGACGCGTGAAGGCTTCCATGGTCTGCAGCAGGCCGTGCACTAACGCCGATGCGCCGCGCACACCGTGGTCTCTTACGGCCGCTCGCAGGCGCTCGTTGCCGAACACGACACCGCTCGAACTCCGTGCCTCCGACAGGCCGTCGGTGAAGGCGAACAGGCTGTGATGGAGTGGGAGCGTACGGGTGACAGCCGTGAACGGAGAGTCCGGCATCATGCCAAGCGCCGGCCCCGTAGGACGCAATTCCTCGATGGAACCGTCCGGCGCCACGATCAGTGCCGGCTCGTGGCCCGCGTTCACATACACCAGCTCACCGTCGCTCGGACGCAGGCATGCAAGGAAGGCCGTCGCGAACATGTTCGTCCGGCCGTGGAGATGCGCGATGTAGTTGTTGGTGAACGACGCCACGCGCGTCAGCAGCTCGGGGGTGCCATCGGCGTCGGTGTCGCCTGCCGCGGGCGTCTGACGGCCGAGAGTCTGCTCCGCGCCTCCGGCAACCGGGTCGGCCGATGCGCGAATGAGGCTCCGGAACAACGCCATGAAGAGCGCCGCGCCCACGCCCTTGTCGCAGACATCGCCCACCACCAGCAGCAGCCGGCCGGAGCTGCCGAGCAGGAAGGCGTCAAAAAAATCACCCGAAACCTGCCTCGCCGGCTGCAGCGCCGCGTCCAGCTCGACGCCGGGAACGAGCGGAAGCGCCTCGGGGAGAAAATCCCGTTGGATGGTGCGCGCCACGACCATGTCGCGCCGCAACGCCTGTGTGTCTTGAAGGCTTCTGCGGTCGATCGCCGCGGCGATCCGTACGCGCAGTATCCCTTGGCCGCACGACGCCGGCAGGTAATCATCGGCCCCGCTACCAAGACACGCCTCGATGGCGGCGAGGTCGTCCGTGGCGCTCGTGACCAGGACCGGCAACTGCGCCAGCGCCTCATCGGCGCGAATCGAGGCGATGAACGCCGCAGCGGGCATATCGGCAAGCGACACGTCGACAACCGCGAACTCGTATCGCCCAGCTTGCAGCTTCTTCGCCGCGTCAGCGGCGGTGGACGTCGGGAACGGCATGTAGTTCTCGTCCACGAATCGCATGCCGTGCGCCGCACTGGCAGCGCCCACCAGAAGAATGCGACTGGGCGCCCGAAGCGTGGTCATCGTGCCGCGTGGCGGTTTGGGTGCGGTCATTGCGTTCCTTCGTCCAGGAGGTTCAGCTGCCACAGGTCGCGCGCGCTCGTGTGCATAAACGGCACCATCGCCAGCATCCCGGTGGCGCCAATGCTGCGCTCGAGGTAGCGCAACTCATCGAATTTGGCGCGGACGGACGGATCGGGGTCGGGCTCGAAGCCGGCCTCGCGCATCAAGAGTATACCCTTGGCGCGGATGCCCAGCTCGGCGCGCAGGCGGAGCAGGCACAGCATGTCCACGATCACTTCAGGCGCGAAGCGCGCGCGAAGACTCGCGAGATACTGCCCAACGGGCGTGGAGGCCGTGTTGCCCGCCTTCATCGCCAGCAGCAATTCCTGGTCGGTATCAAATCCGGTACCCAGCCAGCGGCGCGTGTCGCGCTCGCTGTACTCGAACGCCGCCGTGGCCAGGACCGGGAAGGCCACCATGATCACGGCAGTCGCCAGCAGGGGCTGGATGAGCAGGTGATTGTAGAGCGAATGCAGGACGATTCCCGCCACAAGACCGGGCAGTACCCGATGCGGCACGAATCGCGTGGTGCGATTGTGCAGTGTGCGGGCAATCATGGCGACGAGGGCCGTGGCCGCTCCGTGCATCACGGCGGTGCCGCATCCGCGCACCACCCACAGCCACACACTCGCGTCGAGGCCGAGACTCATGTAGTGGAGGTTCTCGACCGCGGCGAATCCAGTGCCGACGGCGAAACCGTAGATCGCCGCGTCCACGACAAATCCCACGCGGTTGCGGGCGAGGAGCACGATCACATACGCGGCCTTGAGCGATTCCTCGACCACCGGCGCCACGTACCGCGCGTAGGGCGCAAGCTCGATGCCCAGTGTCGGCCGCAGCCACCGGTTCACCACATACGCCACGAGCGCCGCCGCCACACCCGCGCAGACGGCCAGCAGCACCACGCGCAACGAGAGCAGGCTGTAGCTGTCGAGCACGTACAACGCCCACAGGAACAGGAACACCGGGACGACACCAATGGCGAGCGCGATGAACGTCGTCACATCAGCTTGAGCGAAATCATCGGCGCGGCACGTCGCGCTACGCCCCGGCCTCCCGCCACGGCAACGCCGGCAGAGAGTGTCGACTCGAGGTGCGAGAGGGAGATGAAGCGCAAGTCGACCTGCATGCCGGCGTTGGCGTACGCGCGGCGCGTGGCTGGCGCGTCAACGTCGGTCACCAGACCGGACGCGAACACGGAGAGTCCGGCCCATCGCAGATACGCACTGGGAATCCCCGCGCTACGAAAGCGCAACGGCGGCGACACCCACTCAATCTGTCCCTTGGCGAAGCTCGATCCGCTCACCTGGTTGATCTCCAACCCCGCAAAGCTCTCCACGTCGCGGAACTGCTTGATGCCACGGTGCTCAATCCAGTTGTTCGCGAACCCGCCCAGATAGTACCGTCCGAGTGGATTCCGCCGGTCGGTGGCGAGCGACCAGCCCGACGCGGCGCGGAACCACACCGACGAGTGGTCGATCGGCAGCAGGAAGCCACGCGTGAAGTCGACGCCCACGCGCGGGAAGGCGCTGCCACCCGCAGCATTGCCGCGAATCCCTGCATTCCACGCCAAGCCGAACTCGTCCTGCGTCGCGCCAAGCGAGCGCCGCATCGACTTGTACTCGAGGGTGCTCGTGACGCTGCCGAGCCGCGTGATGGGAGTCGCCACGCCCTGGAACTCCGGCAGAATCGAGAGCCCATCGTGACCGGCCACCTGCACCGTGTAACCAAAGCTCGTGGGGCCATCGAGCTTGAGTTGGCCGGAGTACTGTGCGGCGAGGGAAGCCCCGCGACGGCTCACGCGCGTCGGTCCGATCAGGTCGTAGAAGTCGGCGCGATTCAATGCGCCTGAGAGGTGCCAGTTCCAGTGCCGGAACGTGGCCCGAAGATGCAACCGCTCGTACGCGTCGAGACGCGCATCCGGTGAGTACGATGACGAGACGTCCAGACCGGTCGCTCCCAGCTGATCGGCGAAGTTGAAGCGCAGGCCGCCGGCGACGGCCAGGGCGCCGTTCGCATTCTCGTATCCTTCGACGATGGGATAGACGGAGTTGAGCCTCAGCGAACGCACGCCGTGATACGGCGCCTGCGTGGTCACCAGCGACTGAGGCGGGAGCAGGCGCATCGGCGGCGGCATCCACCCTTGCACTTCCGGACGCCGCTCGGCGATCTCGTTACCGAGAAACCGGATGGCGCTCACCTTTTCGGGAACCGCGTTGGGAATGATCGACGGGACAAACCCACGTCCTGAGTACGCGAAGACGAGCGTCGAGTTATTCGAGATGGGGAGCGGTTTGAAGAACCCGGTTTCGGCGTTGCTCTGGGGGCGCATCACCCGCCGCTCGAGATCGTAGCGGAAGACGTTGGAGACCCCCGAAAAGTAGGAGGTGCCAATCACCGAGCGACCGTCGCGCGCGAAGACGAAGTTCGACGGCGACCACTCGCCGAAGTTGTACAGCTCGTCGGGCGTCTTTTCTCCACGCAACAGCGCGTCGATCGCAAATCGCACCAGCTTCTGTTCGCCGCCGATCGCCGACATCGATGCAATCAACGCCGCGCCATCGGGGCTGATGTCGAGGTCGAACAGGTCCGTCCCGTACGGCAACGTGTAGACCTGCCGCCATTCGGTGTACGGCGCGGGCAGCCGCACAAGGGTCGAGAAGCCGTTGTCGTGCCGGACACCCCAGAGCGAACTATCGGCGCGGTTGAACGCGAGGTCGCCGATGCGGGCCCCCTTGATGAGCAACCGGTCATGCCCCGTACGCAGGTCGACCGCGCGAAGGTCACGCCAATCGGCGTTATTGGTCGTGTAGAAGATCGTCCGCGCGCCTGGATCGAAGACCAGCGACGTCACCGAGAGACCCGACGCGCCGGGAATGTCGTGCAGCCGCGTCAAATGTCCGGTGGCAATGTCGATCGAGGCGATATGCGATTCCTGCCCCGGGTAGCGGACCGCAACGAGAATCGCACCGTTCGTCTCGTCAAACCATGCACGCGAGACCGATCCGAGCACGCGGTCCGTAATGGCGCGTGCCATCGTAGTAGGGTTCTTGCGAATGGATGCAAGATTGGCCTGCTGCCACTCGCGCTCCCACGCAATCCAGTTCGCCCATTCCTCCTCGAGCGAGATGCCGTAGACCTGCCGGAACTGCCGCGAGAAGTAGCCCCTGGAGCCCTCGCGTCGATCGACCCAGGCGAGCAGCTTGTCGTTGCCGTGGCGCAGCGCGAGATAGCTGATGAAGCGCGTGCCGTAGAGGTAAGAGTTGGTGCCCACCTGAAAGTCGACGGTCGTTCCCTCGGACTCGAGTCCGACGACGTCATAGATGGTGGCGCTGTCGCGCACCAGCGTGCGGAACACCATCTCGTCGTACGGACCGATGGCGCGCCCCATGCCACCATTCATCCACGTTTCGAGGTACGTGGCGATCCCTTCGAGATACCAGCGTGGCGCATACCACCGCGGCGTGGTGAGGTACGCGTAGCCCATCGACAGCGGCGATTGCGCGTCGGGTGAGACCTTGCCGAAGAAGAGCCGCCGGTAGAAGCGGTCGCGCGCGGTGGACTTGTCGGTGGTGAAGATGTGCGCCAGCTCGTGATTCATCGACGAGGCCATGCGCTCCGGGGCGGGAGCCGACTCGTACTCGTGCCCATACGGGGCGATGCCGATCGTGACGTGATTCTCGGGCACCGGGCGGGCGCCCGCATTGCCGTAATGCCACAGGTCGTGCATGAGCACACCCATCCGTCCGCGCGGGACATAGTTGAACAACCGCTCGTGGAAGCGGAGGGCGTTCTCGAACGTCCCGGTCACCTGCGGCACGAGATACGACTGCAGCGATGACGTGTAGATCAGCCGCATGGTCGGCGACTCGACGGTCTGCAGCTGCGCGCCGAGTGGAACGGCCACGAAGGCGGCGGCGAACGACAGGAGTCTGGCGAGAAGGCGCATGTTCCGGAGTCTGGGGACGGCAGAACATACGAAACGACCCCAGCCGGGCAAGTGGCCGACTGGGGTCGTCGTCCCCGTTGCGGAGACTCCGCGGGCGCGGACGGGCCGTTAGGGGGCCATCCGCATCGCCTCGCCGCGGAAGACCTCGGCGGCGGCCGAGCTTCGCAACGCGCTTCGGAACGCTTCGGACGCCATCAGTGAACGGAAGGCGTCGTTCGCCAGGACCGAGCGGAACGCGTCATTGGCGAACGCGGATCGGAACGCTTCGTTGGAGAAGGCCGACCGGAACGCTTCGTTGGACATCATGCGGGCGAACACTTCGTTCGACAGCATCTTTCGGAAGGCGTCGTTCGCCATGAGGTTGCGGAAGGCGTCGCTGGCCATCACATCGCTGAAGGCGGCGTTGGCCTTGAGCTGCCGGTAGGCATCGCTGGCCATGAACGCCTGCAGCGACTCGGAATTCGCGGCGGAGCGGAACGCCTGCTGCGCCATCAGCGATTGGAAACCGGCGTCCGACATCATTTGCGCCGAGGCGTCAGTCGACATCATCCGCATGAAGGCATCGTTCGCCATCAGCGCGCGGAAGTCGTCGTTGTTCATGACCTTTCGGAACGCCTCGTTGGACTGGAGGTTGCGGAACGCGTCGCTCTGCATGGCTTGCCGGAAGGCATCGCTGCGCACGAGCTTGAGTACCTGGTCGTTTTGAAACAGCGCCTGCACCTCGGGATTCTTGAGCGAGACATCGCCTTCATCCATGGAGCGCGCTTTGTAACGAGACGCCCGCTCGACGCCGCTGATGCTGTCACCGGCGCCGATGGTGCCGAACGTCAGTCCCCTCGGCGGCGAACCGCCGACAGCGTACCCGATGATGGCGATTGCCGCCACGGCGAATGTCCCTATGAGCAGCGTCTTCCTGGCCATGCGTGCCTCCAGATCGTGAAAGATTGTACCGCAGCTGCGTATGAGCGAACGGAACGGTGCTGCAACATCGAACGGACGGTAGGCCGCCTCGCGCGTGGCGGGGATGGGATGACTGATGGAGCGGAGGATGGCCGCGCGAAGGCCGGGGGGCGGGACGCGCACGGCCCGGAACTCCTCCACGAGGAGCATGAGGTCGGCGTGCAGCGCCTGCGCCTCCTCGTGCCACGCGAGAAGTTCCCGGAGCTCCGCCTGCTCGGCCTGCGTCACCGCGCCGTCGGCGCCGCGGTGAATCAGGTCACGCTGTTCAGGGGAAAGAGGCGGCAGATTCGACACGTTTCAGCGCTGTGAGATAAGGACCTGCCGTAGCCGCTCGCGAGCGGTGAACAGGCGTGATTTGACAGTCTTGGACGGCACGTTGAGCATGGACGCGATCTCGTCGTACGAGCACTCGGCGAGGTGCCGCAACACGACGATCGCCCGGTCGTTCGGAGTAAGGAGCATCAAGGCCTTTCCCACGCGATCATCTGCCTCCAGCGCGCCGGTCACCCCCGGTTCTGCCGCCGGGATCGCCAGCTCCTCGTCGAGCGTGACCATCTGCCGGCGCCGGTCAAGGGCGTTCAGCGACTCGTTTACCGTCATCCGATAGATCCAGCTGAAAAACCGGTACTGCGGGTTGTACGACTCCAGCGCGAGGAACGCGTTGCCGAACACCGTTTGCGTCACGTCCTCTGCATCCTCCACGTTCCCGAGCATCCGCAGTGCCACGTTGAACAAGCGCGCTTCGTAGTGCCCCACCAGCTCGGCGGCCGCGGAGGAGTCGCCCGCCAGATGTCCCCGGACGAGCGCTCGGTCCCGCATATCCTGCGCTACGTTCGTCTCATGCATGAAGTACAGGCCGGTCCGTGAAAAGTTGGAAACTGCCGGGGATAACGTCGCGTTGGTCACGTCCGGCGTCAAATTCCGCGGCGCGGTTGACAGCCGCTTGCCCCCGGAGTGTCTTTCGCCTCGTGGAGAGCGCAATGGACCATCGGTTCGGGGTGACATTCACCGGGAAGTCGGACGAGGTGGGGAGGGTCACCAGCGCCTTCGCTGATTTCGCGGACGCGCATGCCCTCCCGGCGGCTGTGCGACGCACCATGCTGGTTGCCCTGGATGAACTTGTCATGAACGCCGTAACCCACGGCGCCACGCTGGGGGGGCCGGGGGTGCGGGTGACCGTGAAAGGCGCGCTTGAGCCGGGCCGTCTGGTGGTCGCGGTGTGTGACAACGGCCGGCCGTTCGATCCCTTTGCGCTCGCCACCCCCGACACGACGTTGTCCGTCGAGGAACGGACACTCGGCGGCCTGGGCATTTACCTCGTACGGCAGATGATGGACGAGGTCCGGTACTCGCGACGGGGCGACCAGAACGAAGTCGTGCTGATCAAGCATCTGGAGACATTGGACGGGGCCCGGTCCCCGAAGGAGCGCACATAATGCAGGTCACGACACGCACGCTGGGCGACGTCACCATCGCGGCGATCACGGGGAGTCTCGACAGCGCTTCGTCACCCGTGGCGAAGAACGCCCTCGATGCGGTAGTCGCCGGCGGGGCGCGAAAGCTTGCCGTGGACTTCACCGCGCTCGACTACGTCAGCAGCGCGGGGCTTCGTGTTCTGCTGGGGACGGCCAAGCAGGTCAAAGCGTCCGGCGGGGCGCTGCGGATGTTCGGGCTCAATGCATCAGTCCGCGAGGTGTTCGAGATTTCGGGCTTCGCGACCATCCTGCCGGTGTTTCCCGGGGAAGGGGAGGCGCTGCAGGGGTTCTAACCAGCCCTGCAGCGAGTGCCTTTCGCCAGGGGACTCCAACCGCGCGGCGCGTGATCACCATGACAGTTCTTAGAACACCTGCACAGCGCGCTGCATAGGTCGACGGTAATGAATGTTCTCGGTTCACGGTACAAACCGGGTCGATAGGTAACCGAACAAACCGGCAGCATGGGTTACACGCCATTCAAACTGCATCTTCGCTTCATACCCCGCGAGGAGCGACGATGCCGTGGTTGGAGACCGCACCGGTGAAGCAGCGCCAACAGTTCATCGAGGACTATCAGGAGGGCTTCTATTCCATGTCCGAGCTCTGCGCCCGGTATGGGATCAATCGCAAGACCGGCTACAAGTGGCTCGAGCGATTCGCCGACGGCGGACGGCGCGGTTTGGCGGATCGTAGCCGAGCGCCGCACACGTGTCCGCATCGCCTCAGCGACGTCGTGGCGGAGCATCTCGGTCAGGCGCGAAAGAAGCATCCGGACTGGGGGCCGGCGAAGCGGCTCGATTGGCTCGCCGCCCGTCATCCGGACCTCGAGTGGCCCGCGACGAGTACCGCGGGGGATTTGCTCGCACGCCGCGGCGTGGTGGTCAGGCGTCGGCGTCGGCGCCCACATCAACACCCTGGAGTGGTGGCGCTCGTGACGACGACAAACGATCTGTGGACGGCCGACTTCAAGGGGCAGTTCACCCGCGTTTTCTCCTCACGGGTCAGGGGCTCCTCTCGACCAAGGGCGTCGGCGTCAAACCGTTCTTCGAGCGCGCATTCCGCGAGTATGGATTGCCCTTGGCCATCCGCACGGACCACGGGGTGCCGTTCGCCACGACCGGCATTCATGGCCTGTCGCAGCGCAACGTCTGGTGGATGCGGCTCGGCATTCAGCATCAACGCATCCATCCGGGACGACCGCAACAGAACGGCGCGCATGAACCATGCACCGGACGCTGAAGCGCGCCGCCATTCGCCCGCCACGGGCCAATGCCGCCGCGCAGCCGCGGGCGTTCGACGCCTTCCGGCGCGAATACAACACGGAACGACCACACGAGTACTTGGGTGGGGAGACGCCGTCCGCACATTACGCGAGTTCGCCCCGTTCAAATCCGAAGCAGCTCCCGGCCCAAGAATATCCCGGGCACTTCCTGGTGAAGAAAAACACGACAGGCGGAACGTTTCGCTTCCAACATCGACGGCTCTTCATTGCGCGGTCGCTCACGAACCACCACATCGGACTGGAAGAGACGGACGACGGCATCTGGTCCATCTTCTTCAACACCGTCCCGAACGGCCCACGAGGCGCGACAGCCCGGCGGAGGGCACGCCGACGCCCACTCTCCGCCGCTCGCGAGGCAAGGGACCGCAGCCCATACTCAACGCACCCTGATTGAATTTCCTTCTGTGAAGCGCCGGACTGCGTCAAGCCCCAGTTGCTGTTGCTAGGCTTGCCGTCACAGCGTTTTCGATTGTCCGAGCGATCCTCAAGGTGCTCCTCAGCCTTCTGTTCACGCTTCCGGGTTGGACGCACAGGCCCCGGCGCATGAGGGTGGTCCGAAGGGGGAGGTGGCGCCCACTATACCCACGACGTCGATGGGCCGTGGTGCGTCAAGGAATGCCCGCGCCTTCGTCAGGTCGCCACAGTGAAGAGGAGGAGCAATGAGGATCGCATCACGGGAGGCCGCGGGGAAGGTGACCGTCCAATCGGAAACCATGCGGGCCGAGCGCGTGATCTGTGAAGGAGGCTCGCTGGACCCTCACGTCGAGACCGAGAAGGTGACACAACGCACGCGACGCCAGCGGCGCCTCTGGCCGCTCGCGGCACGCGTCAGTGGCCGCATCCGGGACCGCCGCGCTGAACGACGGCCGGTGGTCGATATTGTAGGGCTTTCCCGTGGTGGTTATACATTTGCGGAGACGTGTAGCAACTGTTGCCTGCCCGTGGCTGGACGTCGATGCATGCGGCCCGGACGCGCTCGCGTGAGACGCCACGACGGGCAAGAACGAGTAGGTCCTCACCGCAAAGGCCACCGCATCATGCTGGAAACGAACGGCAGAACGACGCGCGCCACCGGCGAGGGACGCCAGTGATTCGGCGCATTCACATGTACGCGGGGCTCGCGCTGACACCGTGGGTGCTGATGTACGCCTTGAGCACGATGGCGATGAATCACCGCGAGCATCTGGGGACGCCGCCGCTCGAATTCCGTCGGGTTGAGGAGCGGCGCTACGAGGCCGTGTTCACCGAAGGCGTGGGGCCGTGGGAGCAGGGGGGGCAGGTGCTGCGCGATCTTGGAATGGAAGGCGCGTACTCGGCGGCACAGCGTGACGGCGCACTGGTGGTGAACAGGAACGACCTTCTTGAGCCGAAGCGCATCACGCTGAAGGAGGAATCGCTGCTCATCGAGGCCGCAGAAAGGCGGCCCGCGCAGATGCTGGAACGCATGCATCGCCGCCGTGGCTTTTCTCAGCCGTTCTGGACCGACCGGCTGTGGGGTGCGCTGGTCGACGGGTTCATCGTCGTGATGTTGACGTGGGCGATTACCGGAGTCTTGCTGTGGTGGGAAATGCGCGTCACCCGCCGGCTGGGCGCCGCGTTCCTTATTGCCGGATTGGCTGCCTTCACGTTCTTTCTGCTCACGATATGAAGGCCGTCCGGCGCATCCACCTCTACCTCGGTATGCTCCTGCTGCCGTGGTTCATCGGCTACGGCATCACCTCCATCATGTTCAGCCACTCCGGGCTGGGTGAGCGCTGGTACGGCGAGCCTGTGTGGACCGTTCGCTTCGAGCGTCCGTACACGCCACCGAACACGACCGATCTGCGCGAGCTCGGCGCGATCCTGATGAAGGAGGCGGGGGTCACCGGATCCTACGCAGCGTCCCGGCCGCAGCCGGATCAGATCAATGTGTATGTGCATACGTTCCGCACGGCGACTCAGCTGATCTGGGACGCGAAGCGCGGGACCTTGCGCGCTGAGGACAAGCAGTTCCGATGGGATCACTTCTTCACGGGATGGCATGCGCGCGGCGGATTCGCCAACGATGGATGGAGCGACCTGTGGGCCGTGTTCGTGGACCTCGTCAGCCTCGCCCTGATCGCATGGGTAGTCACCGGTCTGGTGATGTGGTGGCAGTTGAAGAGACTGCGCGCGTGGGGCCTCGTCGCCCTCGGCTCGGGTCTGGTGGCCTTTGGAGCACTGATCGCGCTACTATGAAGCATCGCTGGGCGTACCCCAACATTTTTTACGCATGACGACCGAACTCCGCGCAACGCAGGGTCACGTCGACGGCAGGCCGCGTGTCTTCGATGCCGTGATCGTCGGCGGCGGCTTCTTCGGCGCCTCGCTGGCCGTGCATCTGGGGCGCGCGGGAGGGCAGGTACTCCTCCTCGAGTCGGAGCCGGTGCTGCTCGGACGTGCGTCGATCATCAATCAGGCACGCGTGCACGCCGGCTATCACTACCCGCGCAGCTACCTGACCGGACTCCGCTCGCGCGTGAACGCGCCGCGCTTCATCGACGAGTATCGCGCGACCATCTTCGACGCGTTCACGCACTACTACGCGATCGGTAGAACCTTCTCGAACGTCACGGCAGCGCAGTTCAAGCGCTTCTGCGATCGCATTGGTGCTCCTTATGCACCGGCACCGGCATCGGCCGCGAAGCTGTTCAATTCGGCGTTCATCGAGGAGGTTCTGCAGGTCCCCGAGTACACCTTCGATGCGGTCCGCCTGCGCGAACGCGTCATGCACGATCTGGCGTCGGCCGGAGTGGAGGTGGCGCTGTCCACCACGGCGCGCCGCGTCTGGCAGTCTCCTGAAGGAGCGATTAACGTCGACTACGGGGCGGCTGCGGACATGTTGGCGGCCGAGACGCGGGTAGTCCGCGCGGCAAAGGTGTACAATTGCACGTATTCGGGACTCAACCGACTGCATGTGGCCTCCGGATTGCCGCTGGTGCCACTCAAGCACGAACTCACCGAGATGGCCTTGGTCGAGCCCCCCGCCGAGCTGGCGCAGGCCGGTGTCACGGTCATGTGCGGGCCCTTCTTCTCGATGATTCCGTATCCGTCGCGAGCGTTGCACACGTTGAGTTATGTGCGATACACGCCACACCTGTCGTGGCACGACGTGCCAGGGCAAGCGTACGAGGATGCCGATGTGCGGCTGGCCCGGTACGAACGCACGAGTACATTTCCGCACATGGTGCGTGATGCGCGCGCTATCTCCCCGCCGCGCGATGCGGCAATGCACGCAGCGTGACTCACTCTGGGAGGTAAAGACGCTGCTGCCGCGGAGCGAGGCGGACGACAGCCGTCCGATTCTATTCAGCCAGGACCACGGCATGCCGGGCTTTCACTGCGTGATCGGATCGAAGGTGGACAACGCGTATGACATGCTGCAACGCGTCGACGAGGAAGCGACGGCGAGCGCCCTGATCACGGATCGGGTGTCGTGACCGCGTCCGATGTGTTCGTATCGGTTGTTGCACCGCTCTCGAACGACAGCGATATCCTGCCTGCGTTCGTGGAGGAAACCATTCGCACGCTGCGAGCGCACTACGTCCACTACGAGTTGCTACTCGTGGATGACGGCTCGACCGATGACAGCGTTCGCGCGATCAACGCCGTGCTCGCGCACCACGAGTCGGTACGATTGATCCGGCTTTCGCGCAGCTTCGGCAGTGAAGTCGCCATTTCCGCGGGACTCGACGCGGCCATCGGCGATTTCGTGGTGGTCATGCTGCCCGACAGCGATCCACCCGCGCTCATACCGCGTATGGTGGCTCAATCGAGACAAGGCATTGGCGTGGTGTTCGGCATCCGCAAGAGTCGGGTCGGCGAACCGTTGCTACTCCGACTGGGGGCGACCGTGTTCTACCGTGCCGGCAGTACCCTGCTTGGGCTCAATATCCCGCCCGACTCGACGCACTTTCGCGTGTTGAGCCGCCAGACGGTCAACGCCATCGTGCAGATCCGCGATCGCAACCGCTACCTGCGCACGCTGAGCGGCTACGTCGGGTACGCGAGCCAGAGCGTGGAGTACGAACCGCTGCATCGACGCACTGTGACACGCCGCAAGAGCGTGCTGGACGGGGCGAAGCTCGCCATGGGAATCATTGTGGCGAATTCACTGCAGCCGCTGTACCTCGCCGTCGGGCTCGGCCTCCTCGTCGTTGCGGCCAATACGCTCTTCGTGGCGTACGTCGTCGGTATCTATCTCCTCAAGCGTCATGTCGCCGAAGGGTGGACAACGCAGTCGCTGATCCTTGGCGGAATGTTCGGCGCCATCGGTGCCTTGCTCACGATCGTCGCCGCGTACCTCGCGCGACTCCTGGGAGAGAACCAGGATCGTCCGCTGTACTTCGTGCTCGAGGAGCGGCAGAGTGCCGTCGCGTCGATTGCCGAGGACCGCATGAATATCGTGGCGGATCCCGTTGTCCGCTGAGCCCATGATCATGCGCGAGGTGCCCACGTTCCGCGTGCAAGCGTTCCGCGAGAAGCACGCGCGCTACGCGTGCGCGGTATTCGTACTCAACGAGAACGGTCGGCTGCACGCCCAGCTCGGCCGCATGCTGCCCTATGCGGACTTGGTCGACATCGTCATCGCCGACGGCGGGAGTACCGACGGTTCGGTCGGCGAGGACCTGTTGGCGCCACGCGGCGTCCGCGCGCTGCTCACCAAGACCGGTCCCGGAAAGCTCAGTGCCCAGATGCGCATGGCGATGGCGTGGGCGATGGACGAAGGATACGACGGACTCATCGTCATCGATGGCAACAACAAGGACGATCCGGCGGCGATTCCGCTCTTCACGGCAGGGCTTGACCGTGGCCTCGATCATCTGCAAGGATCGCGCTTCATTCCGGGCGGACACGCAGAGAACACTCCGCCCGCGCGCTTACTCGGCATTCACCTCCTGCACGCGCCGCTCATCAGCCTCGCGGCGCGTACGCGCTACACGGACACGACGAACGGATTTCGCGCGTACAGTCGGCGACTGCTGCTCGACGTGCGCGTCGCGCCGTTTCGCGATGTCTTTTCGGCATACGAACTGCATTACTATCTCGCCATCCGCGCGTCACGGCTCGGGTTTCGCGTGGAGGAAGTACCCGTCACACGCGCGTATCCGGCTCACGGACCGGTTCCCACGAAAATCAGTCCGGTCAGAGGAAGCATCAAGATCCTCAGGACGCTGATGCACGCGTGCCTGCATCTCTATGATCCACCCACCAACCGCTCGGGGACCAAGGCCCATGGCTGATGCCCTGATCGGCGCGACGGGATTCGTCGGTACGACGCTCCTGCGCCAGACGTCGTTCGACGATGTGTATCGCTCGACCACTATCGAGTCGATTCGCGGATGCTCCTACGATGTGGTGGTGTGCGCCGGTGCGCCGGCCGAGAAGTGGAAGGCGAACAAGGAGCCGGAGCGCGATCGCGAGAACATCCAACGCATGCTCGCGTGTCTGGGCGAGGTCGAGGCCAAGCATGTCATCCTGATCTCGACGGTGGATGTGTACGCCACGCCAATCGACGTCGACGAGGATTCGCCGATCGATCCGGCGGCGGCCACGCCGTACGGTCGCCACCGCTTTGAGATCGAGCAGTTCGTGCAGGATCGCTTCGCGAGTACCATCATCCGACTCCCTGGACTGTTCGGACGCGGGCTGAAGAAGAACATCATCTTCGACTTCCTGCACGCGAACGCAGTGGGCGCCATCTGCGCGGACAGTCTGTTCCAGTTCTATCATCTCGACCGCCTCTGGCAGGACATCACGATCGCGCGCGCACACGCGCTGCCGACGGTCAACTTCGCCGTGGAGCCGGTCAGCGTGCGCGACGTGGCCAAGGTCGGCTTCGGTGTGGCCTTCGAGAATCCGGCGGTCACCAACGCGGCCCGCTACGACATGCACACCAAGTACGCCGAGCGGTTCGACAGCACGGGGGCCTACCTGGCCACGCGTGCTCAGGTGCTCTCGTCGATCCGGCAGTTCGTCGAGGAGTGGCGTCGTGAGCACCCGTAGCACGACGGGGGCAGCGGCATGAAGCTCGCCGTCTCGAACATTGCGTGGAAGCAGGCGGATGACGAGGGCGTTGCGACGATGCTTCGCGATGCCGGCGTGACCGGCATCGAAGTCGCGCCGACAGCGGTGTGGGCCGATCCGTTGACGACGACAGAGGTCGAGCGCCGCGAGTATCGCGCGTGGTGGGCCGAGCGCGGTTTCGCCATCTCGTCCATGCAGGCGCTGTTGTTCGGGCGCCCGGAGTTGGTGCTCTTCGGCGATCAGCCCGCGCGTGATGGCATGCGCACCCATCTCGTCGGGATGATGGATCTCGCCGCCGCACTCGGTGTCGGTCCGCTGGTGTTCGGGTCGCCCAGGAACCGCACGGTCGGCGGCGTACCGCGCGACGTCGCGCAACGCATCGCCATCGAGTTCTTCCGCGACATCGGCCAGCTCGCCCACGAACGCGGCGTGTGGCTGTGTATCGAACCCAACCCGTCGGCCTACGACTGTGACTTCGTCAGGACTTTCGCTGAGGCGTCCGTACTGGTTGGCGCGGTCGGAGAGCCCGGGTTCGGCTTGCACGTCGACGCAGGCGCGATGGCAATCAATGGCGAAGCTGTCGCCGACACGATCGCGGCGGCAGGACCGCTGATCCGGCACTTCCACGCCAGTGAGCCGTTCCTTGCGCCACTGGGGGCGAACGCGACCGATCACGCCTCGTACGCCGACGCGCTACGCGACGCAGGCTACGCCGGTTGGGTCTCGCTCGAAATGCGTGCACCGCCGGATGGACTCGACGGGCTCGCGCGCGCGCTCGACGTCCTGACCGTGCACTACGGCGACTGACCAGCAGGATACCACGCCGCGGATCTCCTGCCGGGTCGCTGGTTGAGCGCGCCTTCCTTCTCGTGCATACTAAGCCAATGCCCATCCGGTCCGATTTGACACGAGGTACGCGCCCGCTGCTCTGGGCCGTACTCGGCGTCGGTGTCGTGTTTCGCCTCATCTCGTTTCTCGATCGACGGTCGCTCTGGTACGACGAGGCGATGCTCTCAGTCAACGTCCTCACGCGGTCGTGGTCGGGTCTTCTGCAGCCGCTTGACTACGAGCAGGCGGCGCCCGTGCCCTTCCTTTGGGCGCAGAAGGTGCTGGTGCAGATCGCCGGGGTGAATGAGTACTCGCTGCGATTTCTCTCCCTCGTCGCCGGCCTGCTCGTCGTCCTGATGGTCTGGAGGCTGACCCGCGAGGTCTTTGCCGAGACCGAGGCGCTGGTGGCCACAGCGCTCGTCAGCTTGTCGCCGATGCTCATCCGGTATTCGAATGAGGCCAAACCGTACGAAGTGGACGCGCTCGTGGCGGTCCTCCTCGTACTGGCCGCCATCTGGGTTGTGGAGGACCCGGCCCCCGTACGTCGTTGGATCGTGCTCACCTGTGCGGGCGTCGGGGGTCTGATTCTCTCGATTCCCGCGCTGTTCGTTGTTGCCGCGGTCGGCGCAGGACTGGTGTGTGCACCCAAGGTGCGTGCCGTCCCGGGATGGTTGGGCAGAATCACCGCGGTAGGCAGTGCGTGGGTGGCCACGTTCGCGCTCCAGTACGTCTTCATCTATCAGTACTCGGCCGCCAACCATCCGCTCATTTTGTATGCGTGGGAGTTCAACTTCCTGCGCCCGAACGCGCCGGATATTCTCGAGCGTCTGTCCTTCGCCGTGACCGCGACGATGTCCGGGTTTCTGCTGGGGACGCTGGACGAAGGACGATGGGGTCCGGTGATTATGGCCGGCGTGACCATACACACGCTCGCTGCGGTGGTGCTCTCTCTTCTTGGGTTGGTCACGATCGCCAGACAGCGCGGAGTCTGGCTGGTGGTGATGCTCGCAGGCGGAGTCGTGGCGGCCGCCGGAGCCTCTGCGGTCGAGAAGTATCCCATCTCGGTTCGGTTGATGTTGTTCGTCGCGCCGTTCGTACTCATGGCGCTCTCGCTGGGCATCGTGCAGGCCGCCGCATGGCTGTCGGCTCGGCATCGGCGAGCCGCCGTCGTTCTTTTGGCGGCTGCATTTGTCGGGCCGGCGTTCGCCCGCGGAGTCCTGACCTCTATTGCACCCATACGGCGGCAAGATGCCCGGGAGGTCGTCGAAGAACTTCAGCGGCGGCGCACCGGCCGGGACGCCGTCTACATCTATCCGCACGCCGTGCCGTCGTGGGCGTTCTATTCGCCGGACTGGTCAGCGCCAGAGTTCGGGCGTCTGCGGTGGCTCGCCGACATCGCACGTGCGGGTGGGCCGGCGTTCCCTGCAAACCCCAGCCGCGAGCGGGCCGTCGTAAATGAAGGCCAGAATCTGGTCTATTCGCACGGCGACTGGCTCGAGCTCATCGGTGTGCCAACCGGACGCGTGGAGCGCTGGGGATACGGCGGTGGCAAGGCGCCTGACGACGGCTGGGCGGAGAACGAAGCGACCCGCATGCGGAGCGCCGGGAACCGCGTCTGGCTGTTCTTCGTGCCCATCAATCCCGGAGATCGCGAGCCTAATCTCAGCCAGTTGCAGGCAGCCCTCGAACGCCGTCGCGGCGTGAAGAGGTTCGAGTTCCACCGCCGCGAAGCCGATCTGTATCTCTACGAGTTCCCGTCGGTTCCGTAGCGGCAGGAGGCTCGCGGTTCCCCGCCCATGAAATCGCCGGCGACCGTGATCGTGCCGCTGACGATGACCAAAATGCCAACTGCTACGATTCGGTACTTGCCGGAATAAAACAAATCAGAGGTTTTGCGTCGCGAAGCCGACGCCAAACCTCCGTTGAACTGAACCGCCGGCGCTGGTCTATGGAGTTTGCACCCAGCGATCATGCGCCGCCAGCTGGTGGGCGCCGGCGGCGCGACGTCGGGCTCGCCGGCATCGTGGCGCCGAAGCGCGCCACATACGCCGGCCGGAACTGCCGCACGACCGCCGCGACGGTCACGCCCGCGCCCGACGTGCGGCTACAGCGAGGCCATCAGCGCATTCGCCGTCCGCTGCAACACGTCGGTCACCTGCGGCGTGATGTGCGTGTACACCGCCGTGGTCGCGGGACTCTGATGCCCAACAACTCTTGAATCGCGCGCAGATGCACGCCGCAATCGAGCAGGTGCGTCGCGTACGAATGCCGGAGGGTATGGATGGAGGCATGCGTCTTCAGATCGCTCCCGCGCAGGACCGCGGCGAAGGTCTTCTCCAAGCTCGTCGGATGCAGTGGCCCCGTCGCTTCCCGAGTCGCAATGAGCCAAGGGCCGCGCGGGAGCCCAAAGCCGGGGCGCGGGGCCGCCGTCCGCCAATACGCGCGCAATAACTCAAGCGTGCGATTCGGCAATCGGCACATACCGATCACGGCCGCCCTTGCCGGCACGCACATGCACGATCATGCGGGCACTGTCGATGTCACTCGTCAACAGGCTGACGGTCTTGCCCTCCGTGTAGGCGCGCCCATCGCCGGCTGAATGCGCCGCCAGTCCAACCTTCAACGCTTCGTAGGCTTGAGCCAGCGGCGTGCGCCCGCAGGTAGTCCAGAAATCCAAGATGCCGATACGATGTCGGCCGAGCCAAGGGCAAGGGCGTGGAGGTGATGGGTGCGGATGCCCGCCGGAGAGCCCTCGCGAAAGTACCGACGACCTGGAATCCCAAACTCGCCCAGTGGCTGGTACCGCAGTGCCTCAAGACAACGCGATATCCGATCAAGCGTCTCCGAAGCCGGTCACGACCGCCAACGCAACGCGCACACCCGCGGCCTCATCGGTAAACTGCTTCGCCCACGTGACATCGCGCGGCGCCAGCACTACCGCGCCAACCGCCGCTTCCACACCAGATACGCCGGCGCTCCCAGCATCACCACGCCAATGCCAATGGCCGCTTGCCCAGGCTGCGAGATCACCGTGTTGCCGACAATCACCGCCGCCGCCAGCACGAACAGGGCCGGCGTGACCGGATAGCCCGGCACGCGAAACGGCCGCGCGGCATCCGGGCGCTTGATGCGCAGCGCAATCACCGCCGCGGCACCCAGCGCGTAGAAAATCCAGCCGATGAACACCACGTACGTCAGCAACTGCTGGAACGTCCCCGTCATGGCCAACACCGCCGCCCACGCACAACTCGTCACCACGGCCACCGCCGGCGTGCCGTACGTGGGATGAATCTCGGTGAGCTTCCGAAAGAACAATCCGTCACGGGCCATCGCGAAATACACGCGCGGCACCGTGATCACCGTGGCGTGCGCAGCGCTGTACATCGAAATGATGATGGCCAGTGCAATCGCTTTCCCCGCCGTCGGCCCAAGCACCTCGGCCACCGCCTCGCCGGCCACGCGATCGGACGCCGCCATGCGCGCCGTGCCGAGCGCGGCTACATACGCGAAGTTGGCAATGATATAGATGCCAATCAGAATCAGCGTGCCGATAATCAGCGCGCGCGGAATGGTGCGCTGCGGGTCCTTCGCTTCGCCCGCCACAAAGGTCACGTACTGCCACCCCTCGTATGCCCACAGCACCGAGATGATGGACAGCCCCACGCCCGACACCGACACGGTTGACACCGTGTGGGCCACGGCCGTCATGGTGGAGCCCTTGCCCATCATGAAGAGCAGGGCACTCATGGCCAGAATGGCCAGCACCTTGATACCAGTGGCCAGGTTCTGCACCGACGCGCTGCCTTTGGTGCCGCGCACGTTGATCACCGCCATGATCACGATCAGCGTCACCGCGACAATGCTCTTCTGCATGGGCGACATGGGCGTGAACTGCGTCATGTAATCGGCGGCGGCCACCGCCAACGTGGCAATCGTGCCGGCCCCAATCACAAAGAACAGGGTCCACCCGTACAGGAACGCCGGAAACGCGCCAAACCCGTCGCGAATGTACGCGTACAGGCCACCCGCCCCCGGGTCCATGCCTCCCAACTCCGCGTACGACAGCGCGCCCATCAAGCTCAGCACGCCGCCCACCAGCCACACCGCAATCGCGATGGGCATCGATTCGCCACTCTGCTTCAACACCGACGCGGGAACCAGGAAAATCCCGGAACCGATCACATTGCCAACCACCAGCAGCGTCAGGTCTCGGCTGCCCAGCGTGCGTTTCAGGGATTCAGTCATCCCCTAACATCCCGCACGAACGCGCAAAACGCCATATTGTCACTCACACCACGGTCCCCACCTACGCCCTCGGCCATGTTCAGTCGCTTCACGCAGGCCATCGTCCGCCCGCCCGCCCGCAACTTTGCCAGCGGACTCACCACCGTGGACATTGGAGTGCCCGACGTGGACCGCGCGCTGGCGCAGCATGCCGCCTATTGCTCGGCGCTCGAACGCAACGGCTGTGCGCTCATCACGCTGCCCGCCGACGATCGCTACCCCGATTCGACATTTGTCGAGGACACGGCACTCATCCTGCCGGGGAAGGGCGCCATGCTAACCCTGCCCGGCGCCGCCAGCCGAGCCGGTGAAGTGGACGCCATTCGTGACGCGGTGTGCCGGTTCTTCCCCAATGCGCCGCAGATTGTCGCGCCCGGCACGCTTGACGCTGGCGACGTGTGCGAAGCGGGCACGCATGTGTTCATCGGCATTTCGCACCGCACCAACGCCGAGGGCGCGCGTCAGCTCACCGCTTGGCTGGCCACCCATGGCGTGACCGCCAGCACCGTGGACATTCGCGACACGCCGGGCATCCTGCATTTCAAGAGCGGCGTGGTGGCCATTGAGGAAAACCGACTGGTTGCGATCGGGGCACTGGCCTCGCATCCGGAGTTTCGCGACTACGACGTGGTGCGCGTTCCCGCCGGCGAGGAGTACGCGGCCAATTGTGTGCGCGTCAATGACGTGGTGTTCGTGGCCGATGACTATCCGCACACCCACGCCATGCTGCGCACGCTGGGCTACACGCTCGAGATTCTGGACATGAGCGAGTACGCCAAGATGGACGGTGGGTTGAGCTGTCTTTCGTTGCGCTTCTAAGGCGATGGTGCGTTACAGCGCCAGATCGCGCACGTAGTTCTGATCGGTACGGGGAGGACGCACATAGCCGCCCTTCACCTTGCGTCGGCGCGGCACCTCCAGCGGCGGCGGAATCACGTCGGTGTAGGGCACCGACTGCAGGACGTGGTTGATGCAGTTCAGTCGCGCACGACGCTTGTCGTCGGCCTCCACCGTCCACCACGGCGCCTGCTTGATATCCGTGTGCAGGAACATCTCGTCCTTGGCCTTGGAGTAGTCCTCCCACCGGCTCATCGACTCGAGATCCATGGGACTCAGTTTCCACCGTCGCGCCGGATTGCCCGACCGCTCCTCGAACCGTCGATCCTGCTCCTCGTCGCTCACCGAGAACCAGAACTTGATGAGCGTGATCCCCGAGTGCACCAGCATGCGCTCGAACTCGGGACAGGCGCGCATGAACTCGGTGTACTGCTCGTCGGTGCAGAAGCCCATCACGCGTTCCACGCCGGCGCGGTTGTACCAGCTGCGATCGAACAACACGATCTCGCCGGCCGCCGGCAGGTGTGCCACGTAGCGCTGGAAGTACCACTGCGATTTCTCGCGCTCGGTAGGTGTGCCCAGCGCCACGATGCGACAGCCGCGCGGATTGAGCGGCTCGCTGATGCACTTGATGGCGCCACCCTTGCCGGCCGCGTCGCGCCCTTCAAACAGCAGCACCACCTTCTGGCCGGTCTCCTTGATCCAGTACTGCATCTTCACCAGTTCGAAGTGCAGTTCGGCCAGCTTCGCTTCGTAAATGCTGCGCTTGAGTTTATCGACGGCGACGGACATGGCGGGTTCTCGTGAAGGACGGTTATCCATTTGACGGAGATGCCGGGCCGCAGGCAACCAACGGTGCACGCCATGGTGCGCGGCAATTCCCCCGCTGTCTGTCCGGAATTCCCCTATGGCTCCCGCCAGACGAATGCGCCCGATTCATACATCGTTGTAAAACTGAGTAACTATACAATTGACCATACCGTCCTCATGATGCCATCCTCTGTCTGTCGGGCCGCGCTCGCGTTGGCGACGTCGGCCGTATTGCTGTCCCCGGCATCTCTCGCGGCGCAGGGTGCGCAGCGGGTGTACGTCGTGCTTGCTGACTCCGTTCCGATGACCGTCTCGGCGGCGTCGACGGCTATCGCTGAGTCCCTGAAGGGCCAGGGTTGGACCATCCTGGCCACGCATACGGTGGGGGTTGACGCCACACGCTGCAGCTATGCCGCGCGCGTCGTGGTGGCCCGGCAGGCGCCGCACACGGCTGCCGTCATGGCCAAGGGGGCGCTGGGCGCGTTCGCCGTGCCTGTGCGCATCGGCGTGTTCGAAGACGAACGCGGTGTGCACGTCTCGATGGTGAATCCGCTGTCGGTGGAACGGACCATGGTCGCCGAGTCAGGGCTCGAGGCGTCGGGGCGGGCGATGGTGGAGGAGGTGGCCGGACTGGTGGTTGCGGCCACGCGCGGTCGCAAGGCGAATCGCAGCTACGGACAATCGCGCGATCGCGGCCTGATTGGCAAGACGATGGGCGTGATGGCCGGTGGCCCGTTTGCCGGTCAACTCGAAACGATCACGTCAGTTGCCGGCAGCACGCCGGCCGACGTGCGCCGGCTGGCCGACGGCATCTGGCAGCGCCTGCAGCAGCCGCCCAAAGGGAAATGGCAATTGCACGGCATCTATCGCATTGATCTGGACGATCAGGGTGTGGTGATTCTCGGCGTGAGCGGCGCGGCGATGGAAACGAAGGCGTTTGCCATCGTGGGCGCCGGCGACGACGACACTCTCGAGCCGACTTCAAGTGCCCGGGCATGGCCTATGCCGCGGCGTTCCCGCTGGAGTTGGTGATTCACCGTGACGCAGGCCAGGTGAAAGCCGACGCCATTGGCGCCATGTTTCGCATGAAGATGTACTTCGAGGACGCGGGGCGCATGAAGTTTGCGCGCAATATGGGAATGCCGGGATCGATCGCCGACGAACTCAAGGACGTCGTGAACGCCCGTACGCCGTGACGCGCTAGCGGTCGGTCGTCAGCGGCACTCGGCGACCACCGCGATACGCCACCACGCCGTCGTCCACGTTGTACAACAGCAGCAGCGCGTTGGGGCGTCCGTAGCCCTTCATGAGATCCAGCATCATGGAGTCTTCGCCGCCCCACGGGAATCCGAATACGACGTCAAAGTCATCCAGCGCAAACCCCAGCTCGAGGTAACCGGACAGGCCGGTGCCCAGGGTCTCGATGGTGCCGTCGGACGGTTTGGGCTGCCACCGGTATCCCGTGGGCAGGAAGCTGCCGATTACGAATCGCGCGCGGGAATCAAATTGTTCGGCCAGTTTGCGCGCGCGCCGCGCCAGCCCCGAGTCGAGTTCAATGCCATAGGCCTCGTATCCCAGCAGGTCGGCCATGATGGTGATGACGCCCGTGGCCGAGCCCAACTCGAGAAAACGGAGCGACGGACCGCGCTGGGCGAGCAACACTGCCAGCACGGCGTCATAGTCGGCCGCGACAAACGAGTGGAATTCCCGGTCGCGGACGTCGGAGTCGAACCGTTCCCAGAGGGCCCATCCTTCTTCGATGAGGGCCTCCAGGCGGCTCGTCAGTGCCCCATCAACGTCAGGGCTGATCGCCCGTGATCTCCGCGGATTCACCCTCAACCGGATCACCCTCAACCGCGGGGCCGTCGAGCGGCTCAATCAGATCGTCGGCCACGGGTCCGGCCAGGCGACGCAGGCGGCGCTCTTCAAGCTTCTTGTCCTTGGCCGCCTTGCGATCAAGTTCCTTGCGACGCTTGTCAAAATCGTAGTTGGGTTTGCGGGCCAAGTCGGGAGCCTCTGGGTGGCGTGTCTGAACTCGCGTCGCCGACCCCATTCGGCTGCTTTCGCGTCTTCAGGCAAACTAACCGAACGCCCGGGCGATTTCACCGCACCAGCTCCGCCTTATTGGCGGATAACCAGACTTCCGCCGGCTTTCCGTCCAGCAGGGCCGGGGAAAAACGCTGGGCACGCATACTCGCCTGAATGGACCGGTCGACCTCGTCATACCCCGAGCCCGACCCCAGGTCGACGTCCACGACCCGCCCGGCCATGTCGATGTGCAGTCGCGGTGTAACGCGCGTGGGGGTCGAGCGTGGCGGTCCGCCCGCAGAGGAACTGACCACCACTCGACCGATGATGGTTCCTGACATCATTGCTCCGCCGTCGCTCACTGGTCGGCACAGGATCGATGGTTCCACCGTCGCGGCGGCCGTCGCACCGTATTTGACGCGCACGCGAAATCTCGGCGGCGTGCCCTGGACGCCGGACGCATCGCGGCCAATACGAACTCGACTACGCTATCCTGCCTCGGCGTCGGGTTCGGCAGGTCCACCAGATACCCGCCGGGGGGCTGAGACGGCGTAACGCTGACGACCACTTCTCCTGACGCCGCCGAATCCAGCGCCTGCACTCGAGCGAGCAGGCTGAGCGAGTCCACCAACTGGCCCACACTCGGCATGCGCTTGGGCGGCGACAGCGGTTGACACGGTTCGTCGACCGATGCGGGCCGCCAGCTCCCACTCGAGAGCACGAAGGCGATCACAACAGAGAAGACAAGTGACATTGCACGGCTCGGGAAGAGTGAATCAACGCATCGCGAATTGTACGAGCTATTGGGACACTACGGAGCGCCCTTCTTACGCGCATTGAAGAATTGCACCATGCCCGCCAGGTTGGGCTCCACCACATTCGTGTGATTGCCGCCAGGCACCTCGATGTAGCTGTAATCCACATTGAGCGCTTTCATCGCGTCCACCATGGTGCGCGAACCGCGGACATTCACGGTGGGGTCGTTGTCGCCATGCACCACGAAAGCCGGAATGCGCTTCATGCGCTCCATGGTGGTGGCGGCACCCTGTCCGGAAAACGCGCCAATGGCCGCCCAGACGTCCGGATACTTGGCGGCCACTTTCCAGGTGCCGATGGCGCCCAACGAGTGACCCATCAGGTAGATGCGATTCGCATCGATGTTGTAGAGTTTGCGCACTTCGGCCAGTACCTGCATCACATCCATCTCGCTCAACTCCGCGCTGCGCCTGGCCACCGGGTCAACGGGTGGCGTGGCCACGCCCCATCCGTAGCCGCCATCCACCCGATAGCCCAGCGGTGCCACCATGATGTAGCCCTGCTGTTCGGACAACTCCGGCAACTTCCGGCCGTACGCGTCGAAGAAGGAATCCTCTGTCTGTCCCAACCCATGCAGGGCGACAATCAGCGGCATCGATTTCGCCGGCGAGTATGCCGTGGGCACATACAGCCGGTAGGGCATCACCTCGTTCGCGGCCGCGAGCAAGTAATGTCGTTTCATGTCGCCGGTGCGTTTCGCAAAGGGGTCTTTGCCCTTCTGCACCACGGACACCAGCGAATCGGTGGCGGAAAAATCCCGGTCAAAATCCCACGACCGCAGCTCCAGCAGTCCGCGATTCACATGGCGCATGCGGTCCACCGGAAACAGGATTTCCGCGCGCAACGATTCCGGCGCGCGGCTCGCGGCACTCTCCAACCGACTCACCGTTTCGTCGATCCCCTTGTGCACCACGATGCCCAGTGTCGCGCTGCCCAGCGCCCGCGCGGAGTCTGCGATCTCCACCACCACGGTGTACCGCCCGTCGGCCACATCGCGCAGGTCGAACTCCATCGCCAAGGGCGACTCACGGAGGTCGCGACTCACGCCATCATAGCGACCCAGCTCCTTCACCAGCACTGCGGGCTGGGTGGGTGGGCTGTTGGCGGGTCTCGCCGTGAGCGTCGCGTGGGCCGACAAGGCGCGTGTCAGGTCGATGGCCGGGGCAAACAGTTGCTCCAGGCGCACCGTGTACGGTTTCCGTGACTCCACCACCACCCGATCGGAGCGCAACAGCAGCGAGGCGTTGAAGTCGGCCGCATCGGTCCACGGTCGGTTGGACAGCAGCGCGTTGCCCTTGGCCAACAGCCGACGCACTTCGCCGGTACGCCCATTCCGACTGGCCACCTGCAGGTCGCGATCCACCGAGTCGATGCGCGCCTTCATGTCACCGGTGGGATTGATGGTGACCTTGCGCGTGCTGTACGTCACGTAGAGCGAGGTGACGCTGGTGAGCGCCTGCGCGTGGGCCACCGATTGCGCCTGGAGGGCCACCAGTACCACGACGACGGCGCGGGCGAGTTGGCGGGAAGAATTCATGGCTTTGGACGGTCGGGGAAGGTGCTCCGCGAGGCTGGGCGTTGGCCGTCGAATCTGCGGGCGGTGCACCGTCCGCGGAAGGCACCACGGGCAATGGACAGGCGCATCCGGCTCGTCGATACTTCACGCATCAAGGGCCATGACCGTCATTGGAGGTTGCCATTCCGCGTCAGCGTTTGCTGGGACAGAAGCTTCGCGAGTACTCGATCATCACGTGGTTCTTCGAGCGCGTGTTCTGGTTGCTGCATCAACTCTCGCCAAGCCGACTGGTGCGGCGCAGTCGGGTGGCGCACGTCAGCTCGATGGCGTTCCGCGACGATCCACACGGGTCCACGGTGCGGCGTTCCCGTCGCGTGGAGGGCTACATCATCGCGTGGTTCGTGGTGGAGCTGGGACTGCTGGGCGCGGCGGCCATCGAGTTGGGTTGGCCGCTGTGGATTCCGCGGACCCTGGCCATCGTGCGCATCCTCGACATCTTCCAGTCGTCGGTGAACATGAGCGTGTTCGACCAGTTGCGCACGGAAGAACGCCTGGTGATCTCCTCGGCCGTGCGTACGCTGGTGTTGAGTTTCCTCAACTATGTCGAGCTGTTCGTGTGTTTCGGCATCCTGTACACGACGTATGCCGATTCGTTGGTGGGATCGGCCGGATGGCTGGACGATCTGTATTTCAGCGCCGTCACGCAGCTCACCATCGGCTACGGCGACATCCGGCCGGTAGGATGGGCGCGGTTTGTGAGCGTGGTGCAGGGGCTTATTTCCATCGCCTTCACGGTGCTGATGCTGGGCCGGATTGTGTCGGTGCTGCCGAAAATCGAAAGCGTGATGAAGCACTCGGGCGAGGAGTGAGCGGACATCACCGTGCGATGGTGACCCGCCGTCGCACAATTCCAAACGTGGCAGATCCTGGCGATGCCGCGATCACCTCGAGCATGTACACCCCCGGTTCGACGGGCGCGAGTTCACCTGTATACACGCTCTGCTCACCGCCATACGAAAGCGTTGCCTCGCGCACCACGACATTGTCGCGCACCAAGCGGGCCGTGAGGTCTCGCACCTCCCACATGCCGCCAGGCTGCGTCGGGCAGGAGCAGAGCATTCGGACGCGGGCCCGAACCTTGAGTGACGCGGATGCCGGAAGTGCCTGTGTGGTGTCGGGGCCCATCAGGTCAATAATGAACCCGTGCAACTCCAGCACGATGCCGTCACCGCCCACGTCGCGCCCGGGAAGCAGCAATAGTTGCTTGCTGGCGCGGGTGAGCTGGTCCGGATAGCCCAGCGGCCCCTCGGCCGAAATGTCCACCATCGTGGGAACGCTGATGGACACGGACGCCTCGTAACGCGCGCCATCGGCGGCGGTGAAGATGGTGTCACCGCGTTTGCGCGGATCCTGCATGATACGCCGGGTATCGCCGGTGCCGCCCTCGTGTCGCCCTTCCGCCAGAATGCGGTCAGTGCTGGCGTCACGGATGACCACCCGTACGCCACCGACGGCCGAGCCGATCAGTTTGGCATCGTGCGTCACGACATGCGTCACGATGCGAGTGGCACGGGGGGTGAGGGCGGTGTCGGGCCGCGCGCCGGAGGACGACGCGCAGGCCGTGAGCACGGCGAGCGCGATGACGGCGGTGGCAATCTTCGGCATCACGGATTCCGCGGAAAGTTCTTGATCATTCGGCGCATGGATTCGCTGATGCGCTTCTCCATCTCGCGCGGCCGATCCATCAACCCGCCCACATCAGTCTGCGCCCACCCACGCCACAGAATCTTCTTCGATTTCGCCTCGGCGACATCAACGATGATGGTGCCTTCCTCGAACTCCACCACCGTACTGGGCTGGCCGTAGTCCGGTGTGGTGTAGCCGCGCCCCTCGTCGCGCTTGATCACGTCCACGCGCTGCTGCACGCTGGCGTGGTAGTGAATGAGCAGGTCGGGCGACTCGGTCACGAGGCGAAGCCCCTTGGCCGCGAGTTCCAGTTCCACGGCGCCACGCACGCGGGAGTCGAAGAACGGATTGTTATCCAGACGCGGATCGCCCACGGGCAGCGCGTCGCGACCTTCCCAGCCGAATGTTCGGTACTGGTCAAAGCGGACGCCCGCTTCATGGTCGGCGCCGACGCTGACGGTGGCGCAGGCGCTGGCAACGACAAACGGAGCAGCGGCAAGCAGCCGCACGAACAGGCGATGGGTCATGGTATTCCTCCAGCACAAGGGATTCGCTCACTTCCATTGGTATATACCGATCAACGCATTGAACGGTATCAGGGAATCGCGGACCATTTGGTAGTGTTTGCCACTGGCCCCCTTGGCATCGACGTTGCGACGCCTACGCAGTCACACGAAAATTTCGCATCATGCCAGCATCTTCGTGTTCCAGGATGTGGCAGTGATACAGGTACAGCCCGGGGTACTTGGTGAACCGCATTTGCAGTCGCACCGTGTCACGGGGCAGCACCAGCACCGTATCCCTCCATCCTTCATCAACCACACCTTCTCGCACGGATCGCGCAGGCGTCACCGCGTCGGTCGGTCGAGACCGGCTCAGCACGCGGAACTGAGTGCCGTGCACATGAAACGGATGCGCCATTTGCTGGCCCATCATGCCGCCGACATTGGCCAGCTCCCAGACGTGCGTGGACCCGGCGCGCACAATCTCTTCCGGGGCCACCTCCATCATCTCGAAGCTCCGTCCGCCCAGTAGCCATTGGCCCGCGCGGAAGTCCAGCGCAATGCGTCGCACAGGCGCCGAGGTCTCGGCAATCCACGCTGGGCCATAAATGGAGAGCCTCGCTGGCAGTCGGAACGTCGAAACCTCTTTTCGCGCCACCTGCACGGTCATCAGCAGTAAGGAGGCGCCGTTGGGTACGGTTGCCCCGCCCATGCCTCCCATGCCTCCCATGCCTCCCATGCCGCCCATGCCGCCCATCATCCCGCCTTCGTCGATGCTCACTTCGCTCGATGGAAACGGGGCGCTGCGCAGCTGCACTGTCTTGCCAACGGCGTGTTTGCTCAGGTCGAGAATCACGTCGGCGCGCTGCGATGGCGCCAGCGTGAGGTACGGCTGCTCCAGCGGCTGCTCCAGCAACCCGCCATCGGCTCCAATAACGGTCATGGGGTGCCGTCGTCCCACGTCAACTTGAAAACGCGCGAACTGGATCCGTTCAGCAGGCGTATTCGGTATGCCCTGGTGGCGAGCGACAACGTTGTTCGCACGCTGCCGTTCATCAGCATGCGATTGCCCAACAGGCCGTGCATGCGGTCCATCATACCACCGCTCAAGTAGGCAAGCTGATTGCCCGCATCAAAGCTTCGGTCCTGCAACACACACACCAGATCTTCCGCGCCACTCGGCAGCGATAGCGCCGATTCCTCGTCATCGGTGACCACCATGACGCCTGCCAATCCCTGGTACACCTGACTGCCGGTCCGTCCGTGCGGATGCGGGTGATACCAATTCGTTCCCGCGCGATTGATCACTTCGAATTCGTAGACATACTCCGCGCCCGGTCCGACTGCGCGGTGAGGATGCCCATCCGCCGCTTCGGGCACATCCATCCCGTGCCAGTGCACGATGCTGGGTTCTGGCAGGTCATTGCGAAAACGAATCCGCACCTTCTGTCCCGTTCGTACTCGGATCACGGGGCCGAGGTATGAATCGGGAATGACCTGCAGCGATGAGGCCGGTCCCTTGAGGACTGTGCCAGTGAAACGCCAGACGCGGGTTCGCGCGCCGGCCAATATCTGCGTCTCCGCAGGAGCCGCCGTGAGGGTCAGATCGACGTCAGGGTCGAACGCCGACGTCATCAGGCGTCGAACGGGGAACGCTGCTGGCAGTCGACTGGTGGCAAAGCCCAGTGCGCCAATTCCGATTCCGAACAGTGCGTCTCGGCGGTTCATGCGGACACTCGTGTAGGGTTGAACGTTTGTGGCGGGATCAGGGCATCCCGTGGGCGTGCGCCCCAGCGCCCTTGGCAATCAGCAGGTGATGCTCCGGGTGATGCGCGCCCTGCGTCATCAGCCCGATGAAGCCCAGTCCGCGAATGCGCGCGATGGTGCCGGCATCAGCAGCGTTGCTGGCCACGACAGTGAGCCGGGTGCCGCCCGGAATCGTGGTGGCCGTTGCGCGCCATCCGCCCATGGCTTCCAGCATTGGTGCGTGCGAGCCCAGCATACGACGAATCGATGCGGCCACCATGGGCTCACCGGTCACGTCCATGATCAATCCGCCAGTCGTGCGCGTCGCGCGAACGCGTGCGCGCATGGTCACGGCGTCCATGTCCACAAGATGCTGGCGAAGCGCCTCGATATCGACTTTGGACCAGTCGGTGGTGCTGTCAGCTTCCAACAGCTTCACGATTTCGGTGATGGCGGCGAATGCCGCTTGTCCGCCTTGTGTCGGCTGCACCGTTGCGTCTGGGTGCTGCATGCCGGGTGTATGCTGCATACCGGGCACGTGTTGCATACCGCCAGGCGGCGCCGCTTGCGCGCCGAGGTGATGGCCGGCAACAATCAGCGTCAACGCGGATAGCGAACGCAAGCAGTGCACGGGATGGCTCCGGAGAGGGAATACCGGAACATAGCGGGGAAGACGGGAGACGGGAGAAGACAGACGGGAGACGTCCAACCGACTGGACGTCTCCCGTCTCCCTTCTCCCGTCTCCCGTCTTCCCCGTTACGTCCCTACCGATCTCTACGGAACGATGACCCGCCCCGCCGCACCCGTGGAGTCCTTCCGACTCGCCAGATGATCCGCCATCTGCAGCCGCGGAATCCCGTTCACCATCCAATCCGGTGCCGGCTTGCCCTTGAGATAGTGATCAAACCACTCGGCCTGCCGCACCGCGTAGTCCTTCTGGTTGACCGGGCGCGCCAGCCCGTGATTCTCGCCCACATACTCCAGGAGGATGACATCCTTGCCCAGCTGCCTGAGCGTGTTGAAGTGCGTGATGCCCTGGTTGAAATCCACCGCGCCGTCCTTGTCGTTGTGCAGCAGGATGAGCGGCGTGGTTTGCTTGTTGGCGTGGAACGCCGGCGAATTCCGGATATACGCGGCGTAATTGTCGATGAAATTGCCCTTGAAGCGCCCCTGGCTGGCTTCGAAGATGGCCTGATTGGTGCCGCCGGAATTCCAGTATACCGAGCTGTACATGCTGACCATGTCGGTGAGTGCGGCGCCGGCGATGGCACTCTTGAAGATGTTGGTCTGCGTGACCAGGAACGCCGTCTGGTAGCCACCCCATGAATGGCCCCACAGTCCCACATTCGCCGCGTCCACGCTCCCCGTGGCGATGGCCGCCTTCACGGCGGGCACCACACACCACAGCGCCGACATGCCCGGATCGTTCAGCTTGTACACGATATCCGGGTCGAGCACGATGTACCCCTTGCTGGTGTACATGCGCGGGCTGGGCGTTTGCGTTTCACTGGGTGCCACGAAGCCGTTCTTGTTCTGCGAACGCTTCTCGTAAATCGTGACCAACATGGGATACTTCTTGGCGGGGTCGAAGTTGGCCGGGAGGTACATCGCCGCCTGCAACTTGTCGCCCTTGTCGCTGGTGTAGTTGATGAGGCGTGTGCCACTCGACCACGCCAGCTCCTTCATCTGCGGATTGGCGTCGGTGAGTTGACGCGCGTTCTTGAAGTCCGGACCCGACACCCAATAGTTCGGGAACTCGGTGAACGTCTGACGCGAGAACGCATACGTCTCGGCGTCGCGCGCCTTGGTGATGCCAAACCGTGCGTCTTCAAACAGGATGGTCTTCGCACCTGGCTGATTGGGATCAACGCGTGACACGCCTTCCTTCTTCGTCCATTCGCCGTACGTGGCAATGAACATGGGCTTGCTGAGATCGACACCGGCCGATGCACCAGGCGCACCGCCGCGACCACCACCACCGCCGCGTCCACCGCGACCGGCGGCTGCCACCGTGGCCTCGTCACCCCAGCTGTAGAACTGGCGATAACGCACCTGCGTGCGCTTGCCGTCGCCGGTGAGGTTCACGGCGCGTGCACTGGACGACACCGGCACTTTCCAGATATCCCAGTTGTCGGAGAGCAATACCGACGAACCGTCCTTGCTCCATCCACGCGCGGGAATTGCCGGCGGCAGGATGTTGTTGTGATCGTCTTCGGTGTTCACGAAGCTGGTAGGCACCGCCTTCGTGATGTTCACACTATCCATGGTGGCCAGGTCCAGCACCCAGTAGTGCCCGTCGGTTCCCCACATCAGCGCCTTCGAACCGTCGGGCGACGCGGCGCCAATACTGGTCGCGCGCTTCTTCCAGATCAACTTGCGCGCACCGGTCTTGAGGTCAACCGAGTAGATGTCGTTGTAGTTGCGACCCGAATAGCTGGCCGCCTGTTCGTACGGCGTGTTGTCCATGCCGTAGGCGAACTTGTCGTTCGCGGTCACGACCACGTTCTTGAGCGACTCGTCGGTCAATCGCACGAACTTGTTGTCGGCAAAACGGAACTCCACGAGGAAGTTGAACGCGCGATCGGCCGCTTCCTGCACCATCTGCTGTGATTGCAGGCGCGAATCTTTCGCGTGCCAGAGAATGAGCGAGGCCACGGAGTCAGCCGCCGTGCCGCTGGCGCCGCGTCCCGCTGCAGTCTGGTTGATCGTGCCGCCAGCGCCCGGCGCGCCCGCTTGCACCAGTGGATTCGCCCCACCGCGTCCACCGGCGTCTGCCACGCGCGCGGCTGGCTTGATCCCTTCGCGAATACCAAAGAACGCCATCGACAGGTCGGCCGAATATCTCGGCGCGCGATCAGAGGCCAGCTTCCATCCTGCCGGGAAATCCGTGCGACCGGCGGGATTGAATGTGAGTGTGCTGGTGGCCCCATTGACTCCGATGCCGCGAAACACGGTCAGCGAGAATGCGGTGTCACGTGTACCGGTGGTGCTGATCTTGCCCTTCATCACGGACAGCGCGCGCGAGCTGTCGGTCCACGCCAGATGCCGATACAGCACGTCTTCGCTGTCCAGCGCCTTCACGGCACCGGTGGTCATGTTGCGCAGCTGCACGGCGTTTCCAATCTGGTCGCTGTTGTCCATCGTGTACGCCAACCACCCGCCATCATCGCTGAAATCGTACTGGCCCACCTTGCCCATGTTCTGACGTTCGCCGGTGGCCATGTTGTACAGCAGCAAATCGGCCGTACCGCCTGACGTGCTGCCCGCCGCGCCGCCGAAATCCGGACCGCCACCCGGCGCACCACCGCGACCACCGCCTCCACCTGGTGCTCCACCTCCGGCCTGCATCACCATCCAGGTGGGCGCATCGGCGTTGAAGCTGAATCGACGAATGCCGTTGAACTCTTTCTTCTCACCCGAGGCGAGGTTCAACAGCACCAGTTTCGACGTGTTGCGAGTCGTGGTGTCGGCAGCCTGTGCACCGCCCTCAATGGGCGCACCACCCGGAGGCGCGCCACGACCACCAGGAGCGCCGCCACGTCCACCGCGACCGTTCGCTGCGGCGACCGCCTTATTGGGTGTGACCAGATAGCCCAGCCACTTGGAGTCGCCCGAGATCTGAATCGATCCACCGGTCTCACCCACCGGAACGCGCGTCTCCGTGGCACCGGCCGCCGTACCACGAATGACGAGCGTCAGGTCGCCTTCGGCCGGACCCACCACATGGGCAAACCACTTGCCGTCGTTTGACAGCACCGTCTGTCGAATGGTGTTCCAGTTCTTGACGTCGGCCGACGTGATGGGTCGACCCGCGGTTTGCGTGGCGTTTTGAGCCGACGCGGTGCTGGCGATCGTGAGGAGCGCGAGCAGGGGAATCGGAGAACGCGTGAGCGAGGGCATGGCGGTCGGGACTTTGGGCGGGATATGGAAAAGGGGCCACACGAATGTCGCCCCCAATCCTGCGCCCTGTACGCTCGTCCCGCTATCCCGTTGGAGCCACGCTCAGTGGCTGATCACGAAGAACCAGGCGCCAATGACGGGCCGCGCTGGGCCGCGCCCTCCTGCCGGTGGTGGTGTGGCGCCGGCCGCCGGTACCGGTGCCGGACCATACTCCAGTGCCACGGCATAGGCCACGTGCTTCACCGGGTCCACGGCCAGCGTCTTGGTGCCCGTCATGGTCGGTACCGTGGCCACGACGGTGTATTTGTCCGGCCCGTCCTGATGCACGACGGTCACGTTGCCGTCGCGACCGGCCGGCAGGTACATCAGCTTCTGAGCGGGATCCCATCCCAGCGCGTCGGTGCCATCGCCATTGGGAATCTTCGCCACGACTTTTCCGGACTTGGCGTCCACCACCACCGACTGCTTGCTGCAACCGGAGAAGATGCGACTGGTGGCCCGGTCGAGGGCGATGCCGGTGGGTCCGTCACATCCGTCCAGCGGCCATGAGGACAACACCTTCATGGTCTTGGATTCGAGGACCTGAATGGTGTTCTTGGATTCATTGTTCACGAACAACTTGCCCTTGCCGTCGCTGGCGGCGCCCTCCGGCGCGTTGTCCTCCAGTTCGGCGGTCCCCACAATGTCACCCGTCTTCGGGTCGATGGACACCGCCGTGCCCGGGCGGCTGTGGTTGGTGAGGATGATCAGGTTGGCCCCATCATCGTACATGATGCCGTCCAGGCCGCCCACCTTGACCGGCGTCTTCTTGATGAACGCCAGCGTCTTGAGATCGAACATGGTGACACTGGAATCGCCACCGTTGGTGGTGAACCCGTGATTGTCCTTCGGGGCGAGCCCCACGCCGTGTACGCGCGGGGTATTCGGAATGTCGCCGATCACCTTGCCCGTGGGTCCGTCAATGACCATCACATGCGAACCACGCGACACGAACACGCGTCCGGTGCCCGACTCGGCCACGATGTAGTCGTGCCCGCCTTCACCGCCGATGTTGTACTTCTCGACCTTGAACGTTTGGGATTGGGCGAGGCTCGCGATGAGGAGCGTGGCAGCGAGGACGGCGGCAGGAGAGAACCGTGCGGTCATGGTGGGCTCGTGGGGGAATGCGGGTTGACGCGTTGGCGCAGCCAGAATTGTATCGAGGCGAAGCTGTCAGTCGCATGACAATAAGAACCCAAAAGACTAACCACGAAGGTCACGAAGGTCGCGAAGAACAACTTCGAAAGAGAAGCTGTACTTCGCGTCCTTGGCGAACTTCGCGGCAAAGCAGTTCGGCCTATGCGATCGACCCCGCCGAGCGCCCCTCAATCAATCGGCACATGCTTCTCGTGCCCCAGCACCGTCTCTGCCCGCTTCGACCGGAACACCGGGAACAACAGCTGCGCATACCACTTCTCCGAACCATGCCGCCGATCGTCCTTCAACCCGTACGCCGGGGGATACTGACGCGTGATGAGCGCCGTCCCGAACAAGACGTCCCACAGGAACAGCAAATTTCCGTAGTTGCCGATGTAATGCCCGATGCCATCATCCTGCGTGAGCGCGTGATGGGCGAAATGCGTGGCCGGCGTGGAGATGGTGCGTTCCAGCACCCACGCCACCGGCTGCAAGACGCGATACCGGTAGAGGAAGCGGTCCCAGCGCACCGCCGAGTGCGCCCCGATGATGACCGTGAGCTTGACGATGCTGTACCCCACGAAGATCCAACCGAATCCCAGATAGAGCAGGGCACCGCTCAACCACAGCCCCGGCATGAGCGCGTAGTAGAACGCGTTGTTGCGATACACGACGCGCACACTCATGTACGCGGCCGAATGGTGGGCGCGATGCAGGGGCCACATGAACGACGTGTGCGACAACCGATGCCACAGATATTGCGTGAGATCGTCGGCCACCAGCAGCATCAGTACCATTTGCCACCACGACCAGTGCGCCCAGGCGTCGCGCGCATTCGGCAGCAGCCACGCGCACAGCGCCTGGGCGGCGGCGAATACGAGTCCCGATACCACGGGGAACATTACGCCAACCGCGAGGTCGAGTCGGTTGTCTTCCGTAGACGCCTCGGGCGCGAAGAACTTCCCGATGAGCACTTCCGCCACCGCAAAAACAGCGAACACAGTGACGACCGACAGGAGTTGTACGGATTGCAGGGTCATGGTTCGATGATCAGCAGGAGTCCCTTCTTTCCGGGCACCGTGATGGGTGCGCCGGGCAACCAGCTTCCCGCATCCTGAAAGTTGGCAATGGCGGGCGCGCGTATCCGTGCGCGCGCCGGGTCGAGGCCCAGTGCCTTCCAGTCGATGGTGAGTTGCACGCTGGTATCAACATCGCGCCACGAACCCAGTGACACCATCGCCGAGCCCGGCTTGATCCACGTGGTAGCGAGAATGTCAGCGTCACTCGTTTTCACCGGGTCGGTGCCCGACCACCACCCTTGCAGGCGACTCTGGGCGATGCCGAAATCATCCCACGCTTTCCACAGGGGCGTTGGGTCGCCGGCCCACGGCAGTCGCGCGGTCATGCCCATCGTCATGCCACGCCACGGATGGCCGCCCTTCTCCAGCATCTCACCCATCAAGCCGAACGGGATCCCCGAGATTTCCACCAACCAGTAGTCCGGACGCGAGTCGTAGTCGAAGTACTCGCCAAACCAGAGCCGGTTGATGAACGGAAAGTGTTCGAGATACAGATTCGCGCTGGACGCGAAACCATCGCGCGGATTGTACTGGTTGGCCGAATGCAAATCGAGCAGGGCGCCGGGATTGCCGCGGTCGAGCGTCTTGCGTACCCGCTTCATCGTGAGGCGATCGAACGCCACGTCGTCCAGATACAGACCGTCGATCTTCTCGTGCTTCACCAGCCAGTCCAATCCTTCGATGTAGAAATTGTGCCAGCGCGAGACACCGCTGTTCACCACGGCCGCGTCCTTGTTCGCCGGTACGTGCCATGCGGCGATGTAGTCGCTGCCCAGATGTTCCTGCAGCCACGAGAACCCGCCGCCAGGCCCGTGCGACAGCACTTCATCACCCAGTGAACGCAACGCGAACATTTCCGGCGAGTGATTGGTGAGCTCGCGCACGGTGTAGTAGATCTTGGCCTTGAGCCCCTGCGCATGCGCCGAGTCGATGTACGAGCGCATCGCGGCCGTCTCGATGAACGGATAGTTGATCCACGGGTTCACGCGGTTGGCGTGATGCACATTCACGGTATTGGCGCCCCGCTGTTTGACGGAGTCCACGGGCACAAATGCGTGGAAGAACCGTGTGGCCCACTGGCCCTTGGTATCCAGCGGTTTGAATGGCGTGATCATGAGCCGGAAATCAAAACGCAACGAGTCGCCGGCCTCAATGACCAGACTTCCACTATAGCACGACGCCAGCACGCGCTCACCCTCGCGCACGATGTCGCAGCCGCCCTTGCCGTTGTTGGCCCACGACGTGGGGGCAATCAGTGGCTTGGACAGATAGAAATTCGTGTTCAACGGGCGGACGTAGTGTTCATCCTTGAGCGTGAACTGCACGCCGGCGTTCACATCGCCCAGCCAGGCGGCGTCCTGGTTCTTCTTCGCGACGTCCCACGTCCAATGGAAGTTCTCGGGACGGAATCCGCCCTTCTGGCCCAGCCCCATCATGTACTTCGCCGCATCGGCCTGCAGTGGAAGTTCAAACTGCACGGTGCTCAGTGAGGTGCGACGGACGGCTTTCACGGCAACCGTGTATTCCGCCGTGCCGTCAAATTCCAGCGTGGCGTGCGACCGCAGTCGCAGGGCGCCGGCGGTCTTGTTCGTTTCCCATGCCACCGCACCAACCGCGCGTTTGGTGACGACCGGAGCCGCACCGCTCCAGGCGATCTCACGATTGGCCGAGTCGCGTACCACCAATCGCATCGGCGCGCTCAGGATCTCGCGAGACGCCGTTCCAATTGCGGTGTTGTTGGGCGAGAAGAACGACCGGATGCTGGTGGGCATCCCGTCGGCGCCAAAGGTGAGCGACCGACCAAGCAGCGACACCGTGTTACCCACCAGGCGCATCGGCGTGTATGGCGCCACGATGCTGTCATCCGCGGCCTTCTGCGAGTTGAGCCAGCGCAGCCGGGTCAGCTCGGCCGGGGAATCGTCACCGTGATTCACCGCCACGGACGCCGAGACGCGAATGGTCACGGGAATCGTGCGATCGGCGCTGCCTCGACTGGACAACGTGATCCGTCCGTCATAATCGCCCGGCACGGCGCGCGTGGGCACGTCCACGCCAAACCACAGCGGTTGCACGCGGCCCGAATCCACGCGCACGGAGCGTACGAACCGGTGCCCGGCCCAGTCGGTGCCTTCCAGATTGAATGCCGTGACTGCGGCGGCGGGAATGGACTGTGTGCCGCCGCGTCGCGTGAACGCACTCGACCGGAAGCGCAGCAAATCGACCGGTGCCCGGTGCGCCCAGACGCCAATTTGAAACGTGTAATACTCGCCGCGCGTGGCCGTGCCGCGGAACGGCTGGAACGCCCCACGTTCAGCCCACACCTGCGGGATGTCTTCCTGCATGCGGATGGAGAGCGAGCGATCTTCGGCGAACGCCAGATAGGGCGCCGCCGGGTTTTGGGCGCGCAGCGCGTCGCGTTCGGCGGCCCCCGCGATGTACTCCATGGGCGTGAAGCGCGAGAACTCGTTGACCGCATCGAAGCCGACCATCGCGGCCGCCGGAAAGGCGCGTGCCGTTGCGGCGCTGGGGGTGCCGCTGAGTCCATGGCGGGCCAGCCACGCCGGGTCGGCGGTTTGCTCCGGTACGCGATAGGTGATCTTCGGGTAGTTCGAGGTGAACGTCCCGGTGTACGGCATGTAGTAGACGTAGTACTCACCGGGCGCGGTTGCCTGAAACGCGATGTCGCCGAACTCGCGGTTGATGTCCAGACGCGTCACGTTGCGGACGCGCTGTTGAGTGGCAGCGGACATCACCACCAGATTGACGACCTCCGGCCTGAGGTCCCGACGTCGCCACGGTATGTGCGCAAACACCACGTCTGCGGCGCTGGCCACGCGCACCACGGCGCGGTGATTGCCAAGCGAGTCGGCCACCCAGGACCCGACGCCGTAGCGAAGTGCATTGGCGCCTGGCTGCGTGGACAGTGCCGTCGTCGCGGGTAGCTGTCCACTGCGCCTGGTGACAACCGCGGACAAGGAATCTTCCAGGCGTTCGTCCAGGTCGGCGTCGTATGGCTTGCCGGCTCCCAGTCGCTCGGGCCACTCGCGCGCGGCGGCGATGTGTGCCCGCGCAACGTCCCACTGCTTCGCGGCAATCGCTTCTGTCGCCAGCGCGAGTTTGGTTTGTCGATACAGCACGTGTCCGTCACGGGCGCCCTCGTAAGGCAGGATCTCCAGCGTACTGAGCAGCTTGTCGGCATCGCGGAACTGACGTGCCGCAACCAAGGCCTTGGTGAGCGTGAGACCCAGGATGTAGTTGGCCGGAAAGCGGGCGTGATATCGGCGCGCGACCGCCGCAGCGGATGCGGCATTGCCGGTCGCGAGCAGGTGGTCGGTAAGGAGCTTGCCGTAGCGCCATTCGGATGAATCGAGCGAGGCGGCGCGTTCGAGATCGCGCTGCGCGTCGGCCGCCTTTCGGCCGGGGAATGATGCGCGTGTAGCATAGAACGGCGCAAAGTCCGGTTGCCCGCCAAGGCCGTTGAGCAGGGTTTCGGTCTCGGGCAGTTGTCCGCCACTCCAGAGCGCCAGCGCCAGATAGTAGCGCGGCTTCCAGTGTGTCGACGCCGCCACGGCCGCGCGCAACGCCGGCACAATCTCCGGGCGAAAGGGAAACACGAGTGCGGCGGACTGCGTGTTGGCACGCTCCACCAGAGCCGCCGCGCCGGGCTGTCCGCTGAGCGTCAGCAAATGCGCGCGCCAGTAAAGCGCTTCCGGATGATCGCCGGCGGCCTCCAGCACTTGCCGGGCCACGAGCGGTTCACCGACGTCAACGTACCAGGCCGCCAGATCCAGTAACACCTGTTCTGGAAGCTCGGCGCGAATGCCAGCGGCGAGCGTGGTGGTGAGTGCCGGATCGCGGTGCGCCATCAGTCGCTCCAGTCGCGCCTGATGACTGAGCGGATCGGCTGCCTCGAGGCGTGCCAACATTTGTTCATGGGTGCGCGCGTCGCCACCCTGGCGCGCCGCGACAAGCGCTACGCCCAGAGCGTCGAGATTGTCGGCGTCGACCGCGAGGGCCTTGTGGGCATACTGGGCGGATGACAGGAAGTCGCCCCGTGCCGAGGCAAGCCGCGCCAGCTCCGTCCAGGCCGCACCGCGATACTCTGGCGACGAAGCGGCGATCTCGAACCCATCTTGCGCGTCGGCCACGTTGCCAAGGCGACGGTTGGCGATGCCGTAGTAGTAGTTGGCGGCACCATCGTAGGTATCGATGCTGAGTGCGGTCCGGGCATCGCGACGCGCGGCGTCGTAGTCCATGTCGCGAATCGCGAGCATCGCGCGGTCGGCCAGGGCCGGTACGTAATGCGGATCGCGCATCAGCGCGCTATCGAGGTACACGCGAGCCTGCGCATACTCGCGTTGGCGCAACCACTCCTTGCCACGGGTATGCAGGCCGTACGCAGACTTCCAGTTGAAGTTTGTCGGCGTGTCCAGTGGCCGGGTCAGCGCGCCGCTGCGCGGATCGAGTTGATAGACCAACAGGTCAGTGCCAAAGGTCACGCGCAGGCTGTCCCGTGCCGCGCCGCTCAGGGCAATCGTGTCCACGAACAGCTGCAGCGTCTGGCGAGAGACGAACCGCGTGTAAAGCCGGCGCGCGCCGTTGAAGACGCGCAGCGTGTCGGCAATGGGCAGCGCAGGCGACAGCGCGACAACCATGCGGTCGCCAAGCGGCGTGACGTTGAGCGCACCCACGCGACTCGCGGCCACGATCCCCTTGGTGTCGGCCACGGGATACCAGTACTCGGTCCACCGGTCGGCCGTATGCGGCGCAAACCCGCGATGCTTGAATGGGGTGAACGTGCTCCCTTCGGCCGATTGATTGAACAGACGTCCGGATTGCACCTCGGAATATTGTCCGTCGGTGTCGGTCAGCAGCTGTTCCCAGATCATCCCCTGCCGGGACAAGCCCCAGATCCAGATCTTCTTGCCGGCCTTCTCGTCGCGCGGCGCATAGCGCACCATGCCGAAGTCCTGGTCGTGCCAGTACGCGCCAAAGAAGTCGGTGGCCTGTCCGAACACGTGGTACGACTTGTAGCCACCGAAGTCGTTGTTGTTGTACCACGAGAGATCGCGGCCCTGACGGTTGATGGGCCACGGTCCATGCTCGCCGGCGTGCCCCAATTGACTGGTGCCGGGATAGATGTACTGCAGGTTGCCCTTCACGGGGATGCCGACGTTCATCCACGAGTAGTACGGTTGCTCCAACGGCGACGCATTGTACCAGAACGACGTGGTGCTGAATGCGGCCTCGTCTCGCGCCAACCGGATCTCCAATCGCCACGGCGTGCGCGTGAGCAAGTCGAGCGCGCCAATGATGCAACTTACGCTGCCATCGGCGTTCGTGCGCATGGCGTAGTCCACCGGCGTGGCCACGTTGGGCGTGTGGCCGATGATCCCGTAGTTGGCTTCGATGCCGCCGCTGGTCCACGGCCCGCGCATGGCGATGTCGCGGAACTTGACGGCTTGATTGAAATAGATGAACGGGCGATTGGTGCGCTTGTCGACGGCGTTCCAGATCTTGCCGCCAATCTGCGGCAGGATCATCACCTTGATGTAGTCGTTCTCGAGCTCCACCACTTTCCATGACTGCGGCGTGGAGGTGGCCGCGAACCCGTCGAATCGGAAATACGGATAGATGCGGCCCACCATGGCAATCGGATTCGGATCGCTGAATGGATACGTGGGGAACGTCCGTTCGTACTCGCGAACGGCGGCAGGTGCCGGCTCCGCGGCCACCGGGGCGGCGCCGAAAACAAGCGCAATGAGAAGACCGTTCAGAGCGAAGCGCGTGCGCATGGCGGGTAGGACGGAAGAGAGTGATCCCTAGCCATTGATGGGCCACAACTTGTCAGCGGCAAAACACACCATGAGGCCTGCCGCGTAGGACAACAGATCATACCAGTCAAAGCGACCAGGGAACATCCCGTGTGGCCAGTAGTACTGGGAGACTTCCGTCGCCGCGCTGGCCGCGAAGAGCGTGAGCGCGGCAATTTCGGGAGTGCGGCCAATGGTGCGCTGGATCAGCGTTGTTCGGCCTGTGGTGGAGTGCAGCCCTCGGGATGCCACGTACAGCCAGGCCGGGACGAACACGTCGGCAGCATGGTTCGTCCAGAATCCGCCACGCACCTGCCGCATGTTCAGAGCAGCCGTGCCGAGAATGACGGCAAAGAAGAGATAGTACGCGAGTCGCCAGATGGTGGTGCGCGTCATGCGTTCAATCATCTATACTTCGGCCGGAGGTTCGCAAGGACCGAATCGCAATCCAGATTGCCGTATTCGACGCCTTGCCCGCTGAACGTCCTGCTGCACCAGAGTGAGGAACATGTGAATCACGCGGGTCGAACGATCGTGCTGGGGAGTATGTTGCTCTGGGCCACCCGCATTCATGCGCAAAGTCTTGGCGTGGCGGAACGCGCAGCCATTGACTCCGGTCGTCAGGTGGTCAAGGCCGAAACGGTGTCGGGGTCAAGCTGGCCGCGCGTGACCGTCTACCAGTTCATTTCAGGTAGCCCCGAAGAGGCGATGGCCGTCTTTGCGGACTATGACCGTCATCGCACCTTCCTGCCCAACGTCAAGCAGTCGCGCATCAGTCGCGTGGTGGACTCGGCTACCACGGAAGTGGACTACGTGATTGGCGTTCCCGTCGTCTCGGACGAGTCGTATACGGTGCGCAATCATCTGACGAGCACGGTCGAAGCGGGCCAGCGCACCTATCGCGTCGCATGGACGCTGGTGCGCGCAAGCTCAACCAAGGCCGCTGATGGTGAGGCGCGCTTTGAGCCGTATCGCGACGGGACGTTGCTCACCTATCGCAACCTGGTGGTGCCCGGCTCCGCCCTGGCCGGCATGGGTTTCATTCGGGGCCGCGCGCAGCGGGAAGTCGAGGCCACGGCGCGGGCCATCGCCAGTCGTGTCAGCAAGGAACGAACGAACGAGCGGTCGTTGCTCGATCAGCAGGTGCAGCGGCTGCGCGCGCGCATCGGCAACTCAGGCGGCACGTAGGCACGGCACATGCGTGGCGGCGAATTCGCCGCTGGTGCGCGAATTGGGTGACGATGTGCCAACCTGGTGCGGCTATTCTGTGCGATGCGTACTTGCCATCTCCCCGCCGAGTGGAATAACCTATGGGTATGCCAGCGACCATCAACGATTGGACCGTCGAGATGCTCGACGCGCTGCCGGACGACGGGCAGCGCTACGAGATCATTGACGGAGAGTTGTTTGTGACGCCCGGGCCGGGCGAAGGGCATCAGGACATCGTTGGCGAATTGTACGGCTTGCTGCGCGACTACCTGATGGGCAGCGGCATTGGCAAGGCCATGGTCTCGCCGTCGGATGTGCGGCGCGGCGACCGCCGCCGGAATCGGGTGCAGCCCGACGTCTTTGTGGTGCGCAAGCACGACGGAATACGTCCGGCGTACCCGTACGAGTTGCACGAACTGCTGCTTGCGGTGGAGGTCGTGTCGCCCAGCAATCCGCTGCTCGACTATCAGGTCAAACGCGACCTCTACCTGCGTGAGGGCGTGGGGGAGTACTGGATCTTCAATCCCGACGCACGCAACGTCTCACGGTGGCGCGGCCGCGACGATCCCGGCGATGTGCTCAGCAAGGAAGTCACGTGGCAACCGGAGGGGATGTCGGAGCCGTTTGTTATCGAGCTGCCCGGCTTCTTTCGGGCGGCGTTTTCCTGATACGCGCATCAGGACGCTGCGCGTTCGACCTCCGCCCGTCGCCGCCAGAAGTACATCGCCACGAATATCGCCACCAGCGGCAGCATGAAGCCGAACTCGTCAATCACCCACTTCGTGCGACCGGTATCTGTCGTGAGTGGCGTGAAAATCGACTGGATCCACAGATTGTGCGCCGCGTGAAGGAAGGCGCCCGTCCACAGGCTGCCTGATTTGAGCCGCATCCAGGCGAACACGAAACTGATGGCCACCACCAGCACCAGAAAACACGACAGGCCGTACCATGCTGGTGTGCCGTTGTTGTAGTCGGCAAACAGCAGGAGCGGGAAGTGCCAAACGGCCCAGATGAGGCCACTGATGAACGCGGTGCCCGTGAAGGACGTGACCTTCGCCAGTTCCGGCACCAGAAATCCGCGCCAGCCGATTTCCTCACCCAGTGCCGTCGCCGTGGATGTCACCATGCCGACGGTGCCGCGCAGCAACACATAGCAGGCGAGCGTGAGTCCCGCCGGCATGGTGCCCCAGCCGGCGACTTTCGCGATCTGATCGAGCACCGCATGGTTGGGAAATCCGCCCAGCCCGCTCAGCCACACGAGAACATACGCCGCGGTGGCGTACGCGACCGGAATGACGTAGCTCGCGACCTGAAAGCCGGGTTTCCACGTCCAGCCCAACGAACGCGCAGATCGGCCCATTCGTCGGCAAGTCAGCAGTGCCGCGATACCCGGGCACCACATCAGCCCTTGTACGTACGCGCCGTTGGCCGCCCCAATCTGGCCGGCGTGAATGATCAGCGCGTAGAAAATGGAACTGAGGCCGAAGACGAGGACCAGATACGTTCCGATTGCTCGGCGATTATCAGCGGTGGATGTCATGCGGAGAGATTGCGGTATGGCGTGGCCGTACGCAACCAAGAAGCGTTGGACGCACTACCCTGGGGTGTTGTCGCAGAAGTTGTCTGAGACTTTGGCCGGGGTGCGTTGACTGCCGTCCGCCGAGGGGGTTGGAGCGGTGAGGGGCCGGAGGAGTAAGCAACGCTTCCGTTGCCCACCCCTCCGGCCCTTCACCGCTCAAGTCTCAGCAAATCGCGCCCAATCACACGGATGCGCGGCCCTCGGTCGCTGGCGCCCTACATGCGCATCGTGAAGCCCCGCCCGCCGCCGCCGCCAAACCGCGGATTCACCACGTTGTTGAACAGCGAACCGAACGTATAACTCAATCCCACGCTGCCGAAATAGTTGTACCCCGAGCGAATCTGCCGAAGCCGAATCAGGATGTCCGCGTCGTCAAGCTCGCCACGCGGGATGTTGAGCTGGTCGCGCAACACCTCGTACGAACCGAACACATTGAACTCGAGACCACGCACAATACGCCAGCTGACACCGCCGTTGATGCTCAGTCGGCGCTTGTCGAGATCGTCCAGGAACTGATTGCCGCCCAGTCCAAGGTTCAGAGATCCCCACTTCTGCCGCGCCTCGGCGGCGATGATGAGTTCATGCGCCGGACGCGTCTCACGCAGTTTGCCGAAGATCGTCGTGGAGTCGTACTGGAAGGACCGCACGCCTACGCCATACCGTACAACGAGTTGGCGACGGGTGGCCTCTTTGTACGGGAACAGGTCGAATTCGATGGCGGGCATCGCCTGCACCGACAGTCGGTAGTTCTCGTACTTGGATGAATTGACGTTGCCGGTGATCCCGGTTGACCATCGGTCATTGATGGATTTCACGGCCTCGCCGGACGCACCGTACGAGTGCTGATAATTGGCGATGGAGCCGCTGCTCAGCTTGTAACTGTTTTCCGAGTAGTTGATGTACGTATTGAGATTGAGCTTCCACGCCTCGGTGACACGGCGCGCTGACAAATTGCCGAATACATTGGCGCTCTTGTAGTTCGCATCACCGTTGGCAAACGTGTTCGCGCTGACGGAATACACCCACAGGTTCCACCGGTCAGCGGCACCGCGTGCGCCCGCCGGCGGTGCATCCGACTTGCTCGAGCTCAAGGTCAATTGCAGCCGATCGGCTACCGGCGTGGATCTGGCAAATCGCAGGAGGCCGAAGGCCAGTGTGCGCGACAGTGCCCGTCGATTCTCGTCGTCCGTGTTCCCCTGGCGCGTGGTATACCCCAGGGAATCGCGCACGCCGGCAAAGGTGCCCTGACCATCGAAGTTGATGGAAAACTGCGATCCGCCGCTTCCCGTGCGCTGCGAGGCCACGAGGACGAACACGTTGGCCGCCGTGCGATCGCGGACAAAGTTGACCCAGGTGATCTCGGTGCGAAAGAAATCGTCGTCGCAGCCGCTGGATTGGCAATCGAGAAAGACCCGAATCAGTTCTACCCTGGCGGTGTCAGCAGGCGGCGCGCCCTGCGCGACCAGCGGCGCGTTCCAGAGGAACGCCGAGAGGAATGCGGCACGCAGCAATTTCATGAGTCGTCGCGGGGGGGGAGGGGAGCGACATTCAGGCGGGGAATTTCAAACTCACCGTAAGACACCCATGACGGGGGAAAAGTTGCCCGGTTTCAGCACCTCCGGGATAGCGGTTCCCGAACGCGTATGCGACCTTGCGCCTCCATGCCCATCCTGCGAAGCGCCGAACACGACGAAAACCTCAGTGCGGTAGTAATCTCACGTCGGTCCCTCATGTATACCGCTGGTGCGGATGCACGCGCGGATCGGCCCGCGCACATTCGAGCCGCGTCCAGTCTGGCTTGGGTAAACGGCCAGATTGCCCTGATCCAGGACGATGCCAACTTCGTGGCGCTTATCGACGCGCACGGTGGCGATGCTCAGGCCATCGTGCTGCCGCGCGGCGACGGCGGGAAACGCCAATTCGACGACCTCCGTGGCAACAAGAAGTTCAAGCTCGATTTGGAAGCGTGTGTGGCGATTGCCGGTGAAGGCGGCCCGACGTTGCTGGCGTTCGGCTCGGGATCGAAGCGACGTCGGCGACACGTGGTGGCGGTGGATCTGTGGGAGGCGGAGGCACCCAGAGTCGCAGTGCATGACGCGTCGAGCTTCTACGAGCGGCTGGAACTGGAGACGGCGTTTGCCGGCAGCGACATGAACATCGAAGGCGCCTTGGTGGTCGCGGACGCCGTGCGCTTCTTCGGGCGAGGGAACGGCAAATCACGCGACGGGTTGCACGCGCTCAACGCTACGTGTGACGTACCACTGCGATCGCTGCTGGTCTACCTTCGCGATGCCGAGCGGGCCGTGCCGCCGGCGCCCGACAACATCACCCAATACGCCCTGGGTGACCTCGCGGGTACGCCTTTGGGATTCACCGACGCGACCATCCTTGGTGATGCGGTGTTGTATTCCGCGACGGCCGAGCAATCCGATGATGCATCGACGGACGGACCGGTCACCGGTTCGGTGTTGGGCGTCATTGAACGCGATGGCCGCGTGCGCTGCACGACAATCACCGACCAATCGGGCCGGCCGTTCTGCGAGAAAGTGGAGGGCGTTCTCCGGTCGCAGACGTCGACGCAGTCCGTCTATGTCGTTGTCGACGCCGATGATCCCACGCGACCGTCGGAGCTGTGCGAGATCGCGCTGCGTGGACGATGGGCCAGCGGGTTCAGCTGATCCAGGTGCCGAGCGTCAGGCCGAGCAGGGAAAACAGGAGCGATACCAAGGCGACGAGCCCCATTCCGCTCGCCGCCATGTGCACGATGCGCATGCCGAGTCGCACGCGCGCGGACGACGTCCAGTCGTCCGCCGCCAGATATCGCTCGGAAAACGCCCACAGGCCGTACAGGGCGAAGCACAGACCGGCGCTCACGAGCGCCATCCAACCCTTGGGGCGCAGCCAGAGGGCGGCCGCCGTGACCACCGTGCCGCCCGCCAGATCGAGCAGGAGACGTCTCGGCGCCGTCGCCAACGCCCGCGAGTGAAGCAACTCGGAGAGACGGGCGTTCGAATCCATTGTTGTCGGGCCCATGGTACCTCCACACAGTGGTGTTCCCGGTCATCCCACCATAGCATCAAGTTGTAGGCGGCATCCTCGGCACGCCATCCCCACCTCCCTCCATTGTCGCATGACATCGCTCACGCTCCGTCACCTGATTGCCGCCGTTGCCCTGTGCTCGACACCCGTGCTGCTGGGGGCGCAGGAGGCCGAAGACCGCACTTTGCTCAACTGGAGGCAGATGCGGGCCATCATCGACGAAGCGTCGGGCGAGCGGGCCATGCATCATCTGCTGGAGTTGGTGCCGTACCAGCGCGTGCGTCCACTCAGCGAGTATCGCGCCGATGGACATTTCCGCGAGAGCGAGGTCATGGCGCGGTTTGCCCGCGAATACGGCTACTCAACGGTCGAAGTCGAGTCGTTCCCCTCGGGCGGTCAGCTCTATCAGCCCACCAAAGGGCAGTTATGGATGGTCGAACCCAAGCCGCGCAAACTGTTTGATATCTATGACACCCCGGTGGCGCTGGCCGGCAACTCCGCCAATGGCGACATCACCGCTGATGTGGTTGATGTCGGCAATGGCGGTCGCGCCGAAGACTACGCCGGGAAAGACGTGAAAGGGAAAATCGTGCTCGGCTCCGCCGGCGCGGCGGCACTGCAGCGACTCGGCGTGTTTGAACGCGGCGCGGTGGGGATCATGACCTACAGTCTCATGCGCGCCGACGACCAGCCGGATGAGTTCATCTCATCGAGTATCGGAGCCGCGGGCCCCAATGGAACGCCGGCGGGATTCGGCTGGTCGATCTCGGCCCGCGTGGCGCGCGAGATGCAGAACACGCTGGCCGCCGGGCGAGCGGTGAAGCTGCGGTCCATCGTGCAGGCGCAGACGTTTCCCGGACGGCAGGAAGTCATTCACGCCACAATTCAGGGCGACGGCAGTACCCAGCAGGACATCGTCGTGTCGGCGCATGTGTACGAAGGCCTCATCAAACAGGGCGCCAATGACGACAACTCCGGCGCCGCGATGACGCTGGAGATGGGTCGCGCGTACATCGACCTGGTGAAGCAGGGCCTGCTGCCCAGGCCCAAACGCACCATCCACTTTCTCTGGGTGCAGGAAATCAGCGGCACCAACGCGTGGCTCAACGCGCACAAGGATCTTGAAAAGCGCATCATTGCCGATCTGAACTACGACATGGAAGGGCTGCGACTCACGGCCAGTGGCGCCACCTGGCTGTTGATGCGCACGCCCGACAGCTATCCGTCGTTCCTCAACGATGTGGCGCAGAACTTCCTGGAGTATGTGGCCGAAATCAGTCGTGAACGCGTGCGGTATCGCGCCAATGGTTACGCGCCGGTCGATCCCGTGGTGTCGGCCAATGGCAGCCGGGACGCGTTCTACATCAAGGTCGACAAGTACTATGGCGCGAGTGATCATGCGACCTACATGCAGCACGGCATCCCGGCCGTCATCTTCAACACCTGGCCGGACTACTGGTACCACTCCAGCCAGGACACGCCCGACAAGCTCGATCCTACCATGTTCAAGCGCGCGGCGGTCGTGAGCATCGGCGCGATGACCGTGCTGGCGGCGGCCGACGATCCGATGGCGCTTCGCGTGGCCGCTGACGCGCTCGGTCGCGGTGCCGAGCGCATGGCGGCGAATCAGCGCAAGGCCCTCGGCTATCTCGGAGACGTGACGTCGGCGCCGCAGTTGACGCAAGCGTACAAAGACGCCAGGGCGACGGTGCGTCATCAGTCCAATATCGAGAAGGCGGTGGTGAAGTCCAGCGGGGTGTTGTTCGCGAATCCGGACAGTGGAGCGAAGCGACTGGCGGTGTATGAACCGCTTGTCGAAGCACGTACTGCCGCACTGTTGGCCGAGGTGACGGCGACGTTTCGCCTCGCGGCCGCGACGTGGAGGGTATCGGCGACCGAGCCGGTGCAAAGCGATCTGGAAAAGCAGGCGGCGCGCCTGACCGTCGAGCGGATCGCGCCGGCTGCCGGCGCGCCAGGCGGTGGCGGTGGTGGTGGTGGCGGGTTCGGCGGTCCACAGAATGCCGACGTCGCGGCCGCGCAACGCAAGATTCCCCAGCACATGTCGGGCGAACTGAATGCGCTGCTCAACCGGAAGATGACGGCGCTCGAGATCCGTGATTTTCTCACGGGAGAATTCGAGCCGCTGTCGTTGGACGACTTGATGTCCTACTTGCGAGCGATGGAGAAGGCGGGCACGCTCAAGCTCACGGAACGCGCGGTCAAGTAGTCAATGCGGCCACCATCGGCCCTGATCGGTTTCATCGCTGGCTGGGCTCGCCACGATCGGTTGAGCCCGTGACCACGCCGTAGCTGTCACCCCGTGCATTGGGTAGCTTCAACGGACGCAGTGTGGGTCAAATTCCTTACGGAGTCTCAAATGTCATTCGGACTGTACCTTCTTGGCGCCCTCATCTCTATCGGCGGCGTGGCGTGGGCGCTGCTTACCATGCATGTGCCCCAGCTCTACGTGGGTATCGGGTGCGTGATCCTGGTTGGTGCCGGAATCTTCACCGGTGTCACGCGGACTCGCACCAAAGACCCGTCCTGAGCGAATTGCGGTCGGTGAAGCCTCTGCTCAGCGACTCGCCGCGGTGGGACTGACGAGCAGTTGCGCATTGCCCGGCCACCACCGGGGTCGAGAATACAGAGGCGGGTCGGGCGTTACCGGATTCGGAGGCGCATGCGCGAGATACTCCACCGTCTCTCGCTGAAACGCGCGCTCGTCGGCGACGCAATACCATTCGCCCAGCGCCGCGCCAACCAAGACCGCGATCACATAGACAGCGGCCAGGCGCAGGACGACTGGTGCGAGCACGCTGGTGGTGCTGACCGGTTGTCGGCGCACGTGAGTGACATACGCCACGACCACCGCGACCACCACGAACACCAGGTACAGCACTCCGGTCAGCAACGCCGTGAAGCTGGCGTTGCCCGGAACACGATGCCACTGGAATCCGGGACCGTTGCCGGCCCGGTTCACCACATGCAGATACCACGCAACGACCAGCGTGACGGGCAAGGCGAATGCCGGAGTTTTCATCGTGAGCGGCCTCTGCGTGGTGCGTGCATGGGGCGTGGTTCGCCTAGTCAACCACCCCAAACGGATACCCACAAGGGCGGAAAAAACTGGACTCCGGCCAGGGTGCGCGGTCCGACCGTCACCCACGCTTGCGGGTTGCCCACTTGTGCCCGTAATTGGACCAGCAAATCCCCCCCCGTTGGCTGGAGGTTTCGTGCACTACCGGCATGTCGTGGTTCGGGCACTGTTCGTGCTCTGCGCCGTACTGTCCCCCCAAAGCGCCAGGGCGCAACGCTCGCTGGCGCCGACAAGTCCCAGCGGCCAAAGTGTCACGCCGGTGTTCGAGGGTTGGTACCGGAATAGCGATGGCACGTACAGCCTGTCGTTCGGCTACTACAACCGGAATGCGATGGAGCAGCTGAATGTGCCCATCGGCGACGAGAACTTCGTCTCGCCCGGTCCGGCCAATCAAGGGCAGCCATCCGCGTTTTCGCCGCGACGGCACTGGGGCGTGTTCGCCGTGGTCGTGCCGGCCGACTTCGGCCAGAAAACGGTGGTGTGGACCTTGAAGGACCGCGGACAGACGTTTGCCATCCCGGGGAGTCTCAATCCGGATTGGCAGATCGATGCCCTGGAAGGGGAGGCTAGCGCCGACAACACACCGCCCGGGCTGAGTTTTGCCGCGGGTGGTCCCGAGGGCCGCGGGCCGCTGGGGATCACCGTCGGGCCGCTCACCATCGCCGTCGGCAAGCCGCTCAACGTGACCGTGACCGTCAAGGACGACGCGAAGACCGGTGCGACTGGGGCCAATGGCGTACGGGTTGGCACGCCAGTGGACCTGACCTGGTTCAAGCATCAGGGCCCAGGCGACGTGTCGTTCAGTTCGCCCACGAATCGGCTGACGCCGACCGGTGGCACCGGCACCACCACCGCGACATTCAGTCGCGCCGGTGACTATCTGGTGCGCGTGCGCGCCAACGATTCCGCCGTGGCCAGCGCCGGACACTCGCAATGCTGCTGGTCGAACGGCTTCATCAAGGTGACGGTGACTCCATGATCGCTCACACGACGAGGATGCTGATGAACAAACCCGTGTCGCAACTGATGGTGACTCGTAGCCGCGACCTCGCCGCGGGTGCGCTGCTGCTGTCGCTCAGCGCGGTGCCGCTGGTCGCGCAGAATCCGCTCGCGTCTGCCTCAAGCACTCCCATGGCGCCCAGCTATAGCAAGGATGTCGCGCCGATTCTGCAGCAGAAGTGTCAGGAGTGTCATCAGCCCGGCTCCATCGCGCCGATGTCGCTGCTGACCTACGACGACGCGAAGAAGTATGCGCGGCGCATCCGCACCAAGGTGTCGGAACGGCTGATGCCGCCCTGGCACATCGATCGCACGATTGGCATTCAGCAGTTCAAGAACGATCGGAGTCTCAGTGATGCGCAGGTGGCCACCATCGTGAACTGGGTCGATGCGGGCACGCCGTTGGGCGATCCAAAGGACATGCCACCGGCCGTGAAATTTCCCGATCCGAACCGTTGGCAGCTGGCCGAGAAGCTGGGCGCACCCGATCTCGTGATCCGGTCGAAACCGTATACCTTGGCACCACGCACGCAGGACAAGTGGTACCGTCCCGTCGTGGAGACCGGCGTCACGGAACCGCGCTGGGTGAGGGCTATCGAGGTGAAGCCGGTGCGCGCGAACGATCGCAAGATTGTGCACCACGTGCTGGCCTATCTGCTGCAGCCGGAAGACGGCGTGACGGGCCTGGCCAGCAGCGCGCATGATCATCAGTCCAATGCGGGTCTGTTCATGGAGTGGGCCGTTGGCAAGACGGGACAGATCTTTCCGGAGGACGCCGGCAAGTTGATGCTGCCAGGCTCCCAGATTCGTTGGGAAGTGCACATGCATGCCATCGGCGAGGAGATCAAGGACAGCCAGGTGGAGATGGCCGTGTATTTCTATCCCAAAGGCTTCGTCCCGCAACATCGGACGGTACTGCGGATGTTCGACTTGTCGCGCGGATCGGATCTGGATATCCCGCCCAACGAGAAGACGATTACGCAAAACTTCTATGTGCTGCCGGCGCCCGCGCGGTTGGAAAACTTCCAGCCGCATATGCACATGCGCGGCAAGGCCATGTCGCTGGAGGCCATCTATCCGGACGGTCGCAAGGAAGTGTTGAGTGCCGTCAGCAATTTCCAGTGGAACTGGCACATCAACTATGTCTACGCCACCGAGGTGGCGCCGCTGTTACCGAAGGGCACCATGCTGGCGTTCACGGCGTGGCACGACAACACCGCAGCCAACCCCAACAATCCGGATCCCGCACAGTGGGTGGGCTGGGGTGACCGTACCGTCGACGAGATGGCGCACAACTGGATCGACGTGACGTATCTGGAGCAAGCCGAATTCGACAAGATGGTGGCCGACCGCAAGGCCAAGGCGACCCGTAGGCCCGTGCCGTAACTCGATCCCCACCAGCATACCTCCCCCGTGACCTTCCGTACGCGTTCATCCTTCGCGCCGTCGCTTGCCCTGGCTGCTGCGTTCATCGTGGCGCCGGCGCTTGGGTCGGCCCAGCAAGTCGCAAGCAAGTCGTTCAGCACCGCCAGCGGCGAGTGGCCCAGTTACACCGGTGACACGCGTGGCTCGCGCTATTCGCCATTGGACCAGATCACCGCCGCCAATTTCGGCACGCTGGAGGTGGCCTGGCGATTCAAGACCGATCAACTGGGTCCGCGTCCGGAGTTCAAGCTGGAAGGCACACCACTCATGGTGGGGGGCGTGCTGTACACCACCGGCGGCACTCGACGGGCGGTGGTGGCGCTCGACGCGACGACGGGCGAACTGCTGTGGATGCACAGCGAGAACGAAGGCGAACGCGGGGCCGCGGCTCCACGCCCGCTCTCCGGCCGTGGCCTGTCGTATTGGACCGATGGCAAGAGCGCGCGCATTCTGTATACCACGCCCGGGTATCGACTGGTGGCGCTGGACGCGCGTACGGGTGCGCGCATTCTGAGCTTCGGTGACAGCGGTGCGGTGGATCTCAAGAAGGACATGGACTCGCCGGTGTTGCCGGATCTTGTCACCGGTGAAATCGGCTATCAGGGTGCGCCAGTGATCGGGCGCGATGTGGTGATCATCGGTGCCGCGTTCCGTGAGGGGGGCGCGCCCAAGTCATATCGGAACAACAAGGGCGACATTCGCGGTTTTGATGTGCGCACGGGCCGGAAGCTGTGGACCTTTCATACCATTCCGCGCAAAGGCGAGTTTGGTTACGACACGTGGTTGGATGGATCGGCTGACAATGCCGGCAACACAGGTGTGTGGACGCAGATCACCGTTGACGAGGAACTTGGGCTGGTGTATTTGCCCGTCGAGTCGCCCACCGGCGACTACTACGGCGGCCATCGTCCGGGCAACAATCTCTATGGCGAAAGTCTGGTGTGCGTGGATCTGCGTACCGGCGTGAGAAAGTGGCACTACCAGATGGTACGGCATCCCATCTGGGATTTCGATCTCGCGGCGGCGCCGATTCTTGCCGATATCACGGTTGACGGAAAAGCGGTGAAGAGTGTGGCGGTACCCACCAAGCAGGGCATTCTGTACATGTTTGATCGCGTCACCGGCAAGCCGGTATTCCCCTTCGAGGAGCGGGCCGTGGAGAAGGGCGAGGTGCCCGGCGAATGGTATGCGCCCACACAGCCTATGCCCACGAAACCGGCTGCCTATGCGCGCAACGGCGTCACGCTGAACGATCTGATTGACTTCACGCCGGCGCTCAAGGACGCAGGCGTGGCGATGGCCTCGCGTTTCAAACTGGGACCCATCTTCACGCCGCCGGTACTCAGCAAATCAGAAGGGCCACTGGCCACTTTCACGAATGGTCCCACCAACGGCGGCTCCAACTGGCCTGGTGGCTCGTACGATCCGGACACGCACATGCTGTACGTGTCGGCAACCAACGCCTCGCCGTCGCCGCTTGGGCTGGTGGTGCCGCCGCCGGGGGCGTCGGATATGCGCTACGTGCGCGGCTTCGCCCCACAGCCCGGCGGTGGGCGCGGAGGCGGTGGATTCACCGTGCAGGGATTGCCGCTGCTTAAACCGCCCTACGGGACGATCTCGGCCATCAATCTCGATCGTGGCGATATCGTGTGGCAGGTGCCCCACGGTGAGACCCCCGACGCGATTCGCAATCACGAAGCGCTCAAGGGTGTGACTGTGCCACGCACGGGTCAGGCGGGCAGTGTCGGGACGTTGGTGACGAAGACGCTGGTGATTGCCGGTGATCCGGAAGTCACCACCGTCGCACCGCGTCCGCGCGGCGCGATGCTGCGCGCGTACGACAAAGCCAGCGGCAAGGAAGTGGGCGGCGTGATGATGCCCGCACCGCAAAGCGGATCACCCATGACGTATGCCGTGAACGGACGCCAGTACATCGTGGTGGCGGTCAGTGGCGGTCCGTATTCGGGCGAGTACATCGCGTTTCGTTTGCCAACGGCCGGCCCACGGTGAGTTGGCACGCTGGGAGGTCACTGGCACGTCGTGCCGTGGGCCTGTTTGCCGCGCTGGTGGTGGTCCCCGCGCTGGCCAGCGGTGCGCGAGGAACGACCCCGCGCGTGCCGTCGCGCACGCGTGATCGGTCCACCTGGGACAGCGTGTTTACCGCCGAGCAGGCAGCGCGTGGGCAGACGTCATACAATCAGACCTGTGCGCGGTGTCATCGCGAAACGCTGGCGGGCGGTGACGAAGCGCCGGCGCTGACCGGCAGCGCATTCATGAGCAGCTGGAACGGCCAGACGCTGGACGAATTGCATGAGCGGGTGCGCACGTCCATGCCCACCGATACGCCGGGTGTCTATGCCAGACCGATGATCACCGACGTGATTGCTTTTATGCTGCGTTTCAACGGCTTCCCGGCCGGCGCGGTTGAACTGACGCACGAGAACGAAGCGCTGAAAGGAATCCGGTTCGTCGCGGCGAAACCGTAAGGAGGCACCATGAAGTGGCACGCCTTGTTGGTCATGTGGGCGGTCGTGCACGTGCCGATCCAGGCGTCGGCCCAGCGCCCGCGGGTCACTCGTCCGAACATTCTGTACATCATGACGGATGACCATGCCGCGCACGCTATCGGTGCCTATGGATCACGTGTCAACCGGACGCCCAATCTGGACCGCCTGGCCCGCGAAGGCGCCATGCTCACGCGTGTGTTTGCCACGAACTCCATTTGCACGCCAAGCCGGGCGGCCATCCTCACCGGCCAGTATTCGCATGTGAACGGCGTGACCGTGTTCAATCGGTTCGACAGTGAGCGCATGACGGTGGCGCGATTGCTGCAGCAGGGCGGGTACTACACGGGGATGATCGGCAAGTGGCATCTCGGCAGCGATCCGGTGGGTTTCGATCGCTGGGAAATCCTGCCGGGTCAAGGCGTGTATTTCGATCCCGTGTTCTACACGGCCACGGGCGAGTCCACGTATACGGGTCGCTACGCGACTGACGTGATTACCGATCGCGCGTTGGAGGTGCTGCGGCATCGACCACGCGACAAGCCGTTCTTTGTCATGGTGCACCATAAGGCGCCGCATCGTCCGTGGGAACCGGACTCGGCACACGCGGCGCAGTTTGCCGGACAACGAATTCCTGAGCCGGTCACACTGTGGGATACATATGCCACGCGCACCGATGCGCTGCACGAAAACCAGCAACGGGTTGCGGCCGATCTCACCAACCGAGATCTCAAGATGGTGCCGCCCCCGGGCCTGGCAGGGCCGGCCCTCAACCAGTGGCGTGCCATCAAGCCGGATTCCGTCACCACGGTGCTTGAAGGGAAAACCGTCACCCTGAAAGGCGAGCCGTTGATCCGTTGGAAATACCAGCGGTACATGCAGGACTATCTGGCCACCGTGCAGTCGGTGGACGACAACGTGGGACGCCTGCTGGCATACCTGGACTCCAGTGGCCTCGCGCGGAACACCATGGTCATCTACACCAGCGATCAGGGGTTTTTCCTTGGCGACCACGGGCTGTTCGACAAGCGCTTTATGTACGAGGAGTCCATCCGCATGCCGTTCCTTGTGCGCTGGCCGGCGGGCATTGCGCCGCGCACCACCAGCAACGCGATGGCGCTCAATGTGGATTTCGCGCCCACGTTTCTTGACGTCGCGGGACTCCCCGCGTCGCCCGAGATGCAGGGACGGAGTCTGCTGCCCGTGCTGCGCGGGCGCACGCCGGCCGACTGGCGCACGTCGATGTACTATCGCTACTACCACGACCCGGGCGATCACAATACGCGGGCGCACTACGGCGTCCGCACCGAAACGCACAAGCTGATCTACTTCTGGACCAAGGATCAGTACGAGCTGTTCGATCTGGTCAACGATCCGTACGAATTGCACAACCTGTATGGGCAGCCCGGCCTGTCCGCGCTTACCGCCACACTCAAGACCGAGCTGGCCCGTCTCAAGCGGGCGGTGCGTGATGACGATCGGTTTGCCAACGACCAGTTTCCCAATGGGGTCGATGGTCTGGTGGCGCGGCTGCGGGGGAAATAGTTTCCCGGCAGCCGCGTGCGTCTGCAGTTGAACACTCGCCTTCACCTTGTGGTGCACTTATGGACTCTCATCGTCGCACATTTCTCAAGGCCTCCGCAGCCACGACGGCGGCCTTCACGCTGAGCCCACTGCTGACCAAGGCCGAGGCAACGGAATCAGCGCCTGACACGTTGGGTCGCCTCAACGAGACTGATACCGCACCGCTCGCCTTCGAGCGGCGTATGGTGCGCGCGCAGCCCGTGCCCCTGGAACGCGTACGCGTAACGGGCGGGCCGCTCAAGCAGGCCCAGGATCTCACCGCGACCTACCTGCTGTCGCTCGAACCCGATCGCATGCTGGCGTACTATCGCGTGCGCGCAGGACTCACGCAGAAGGCGGAACCGTACACCGGCTGGGACGGCGGCGGGCGGAATCTCACCGGGCACATTGCGGGCCATCACCTGTCGGGTGTGTCGCTGATGTACAAAGCCACCGGCGATGCGCGGTTCAGGGAGCGCGCCGACTATATCGTGCGCGAGCTTGACGAAGTGCAGCGCGTGAACGGCGACGGATACGTGGGCGCACTGGAAGGTTTGCGCGAGGCGTTCGCAAAAGTGTCCAAAGGGGAGATCAAGTCGGGCGGCTTCGACCTGAATGGTCTCTGGTCACCGTGGTACACGTTGCACAAGACATACGCCGGATTGCGGGATGCCTACCGTCACACCGGTAGTGCGCTGGCGTTGAAGGTGGAAATCAAGTTCGCCGCGTGGGCTGAACAGGTGCTGGCGCCGCTGACCGAAACGCAAATGCAATCCATGCTCAACACCGAGCATGGCGGGATGAACGAGATCCTCGCCGACCTGTACGCTGACACCGGTGACGCGCGGTGGCTCGCGTTGTCCCGTCGGTTTGAGCATCAGGCATTCACCACACCGCTCAAGCGGCACCAGGACAATCTCTCCGGCAAGCACGGCAACTGCCAGATTCCCAAGCTCATGGGTTCGGCGGCGCGCTACGGCTACACCGGCGACATGGACGATATCGTGGCAGCGTCGTTCTTCTTCGATCGGGTGGCTCGGCATCACAGCTACGCCAGTGGCGGGCACGGGCTCAATGAGTACTTCGGGCCACCCGACAAGCTCAGCGCCCGGGTGGACGGTCGCGCGGCGGAAACGTGCAACGTGTACAACATGATCAAGCTGTCGCGACGACTGTTCTCGCTGCGACCGGACGGTGCCTATGCCGATTTTCACGAGCGGGCGCTGTTCAACCACATCCTCGCGTCCATTGACCCCACCGATGGGCGCACCTCGTACATGGTGCCGGTCGGGCGCAGTGAACAGCAGGAGTATCAGGACATGCTGCGCGACTTCACCTGCTGCGTGGGATCGGGTATGGAAAGCCACGCCCTGCACGGCCTGGGGGTGTACTACGAGTCAAGCGATACCGTGTGGGTGAATCTGTTTGTGCCGTCCACGGCGCAGTGCGCGGTGGCCAAGGCGCAACTCACCATGGACACGAATTTCCCCGATGGCGACTCGGCCACCATTCGGGTCACCGTTCCCACGCCCAAGTCGTTCACGCTGGCAGTGCGTCGCCCTGTCTGGGCAGGCGACGGTTTCGCCATCGCGGTCAATGGCGTCGCGCTGGAACAACCCAAGCTCTCCACTTTGAACGATCCGGTGGCCGGTGGTCGCGCCGGGGGCATCGGCAACGAGTCGGAAGTGGTATCGAGCGGGTATGTCTCCATCACGCGCACCTGGAAGTCGGGCGATACGGTATCGGTGACACTTCCCAAGTCACTGCACCTGGAGCCTACCGCCGACAATCCGCAGGTCACGGCCATCATGTGGGGACCGCTCGCACTGGCTGGCGAAGTGGGTTCACGAATTGGCCGCACGCCGGAGAACGCGCAAACCACACCGCGCACCGAAGTGCCGATGCTCGTGTCGAGTTCCCGGCAGCCCGGTGATTTCGTGGTGCCGGCGGCGCGAAGCGGTGACTTTCGCATTACCGGTGCACCGCGACGGGCGACTGATGGGGCCGTCGCTGGTGACATAGCGCTCACGCCGTTCTACCGCACGCATCGACGCCGTTACTCGCTGTACTACGACCTGCTGACGCCCGCCGAGTTCGAAAGTCGAGTGGGCGAAATGGCGGCAGCGCGCGCGGCGGCGGCGCGACTGGTCGCCAGTACGGTGGGCTTGGTGCAAGTGGGCGACGTCGCGTCGGAGCGCGACCGCAACTACCAGAGCGACCCGAAAGATCGGGTGGTGGGACGCGCCGAGCGTCGCACGAATCGCGCCGGCACCGGATGGTTCTCGTACGACCTGCCGGTGAGTGCGACTGCACCAATGGCGCTTGTGGTTACGTACTTTGTCGAGCCGGGGTTGCCGGCACCGCTCGGGAACTTCGACGTGTTGGTCGACGGCACGAGCGTGGGACACTATGCGCCGAACCAGGCGGCATCGGCTTTCTATGACGCGGTGTACGACGTGCCGGCTGCGCTGACCGCAGGGAAGGGGAGCGTCACTGTTCGGCTGCAGGCTGTGGGCGCGGGGCGTATAGTGCCGGTGTATGCGATCCGCATGGTCGTGCGGTAAGGCAGGGCAAGGATGAGGGGAGAGGGACATGAGGGGTGAGCAACTGAAGCGTTGAGCGCTAGAGGGGCGAGCCGGCGAGGGCAGGACTGAGCTCTACCCTCGCCGGCTGGCCCCTCTAGCGCTCAACGCTTCGGTTGCTCCCCCCTAAGGCCCTCTCCCCTCAAACCTCCATCAGTCAAGCCCAATCCAGTCATCATCCGCAACAGCGCATCCTGCGTGGCCTCCGCGCGCGACAACTCGCCGCGCAACTGTCCCTCGCGAAGCACCAGTATGCGCGACGACAGCGTAAGCAGCTCCGGCAGCTCGCTGGAAATCAACAGCACCGCCGCGCCCTCTGCGGCGCGTTGATCAATCCAGGCGTGCAATTCGGCTTTCGCGCCGACATCAACGCCGCGAGTGGGCTCGTCGAGTATCAGCAGATCGCTTTCCGCGGTGAGCCACTTGGCCAGCACCACCTTCTGCTGGTTCCCGCCGGACAGCGACGCGACAGGCGCCTCCGGACCGGCGCGCAACGCAACGCGTGCAAAGCTGGTCTGCACGGAGGTGCCTTCCGCCCGGCGATTCACCCAGCCGCCACGCGCGAAACGCGAGAGTGTCGGGAGCGTGGCGTTCTCCCGCGTGCGCATGCCAAGCACGAGTCCCTGTTTCTTGCGGTCCTCGGGAACGAGGCCAATGCCGTGCCGCATCGCGTCGCGCGGACTGCGCATCGTCACCGGCTTGCCTCGCACATACGCCTGCCCCGATACCGACGGGTCGAGGCCAAAGATGGCGCGCGCAATCTCCGAGCGTCCCGCGCCCACGAGTCCGGCCAGCCCAACCACTTCACCGGCGTGCACCGCGAACGACACATCGGTGAAATGCCCGGGTGATGTGAAGTGCTCGACACGCAGCGATTCGGGGCCACGCGGCTTCTCGCCGTGCGTGGCAAAGTACTCGCCGAGTTCACGGCCGATCATCTGCCTCACCAAGGTCGCTTCGCTGAGCGACGTGGCTGGTCGCGTGTCCACGTGCTGCCCGTCGCGCAACACGGTGATCGTGTCGCACAGCCTGTAGATCTCCCCCATGCGGTGCGACACGAACAGTTGCGTCACGCCGCGAGACCTGAGCGATTGCATGAGCGCGTACAGGCGTTCCGCCTCGGCGTCGCCCAGGCTGCTGGTCGGTTCATCGAAGATGATGACCTTGGCGCCCTCCCCCACCGCAGCGGCAATCTGCACCAGTTGCTGCTCGGCGACGCTGAGCGATGCCATTCGGCGGTCGGGATCAATCGACGCGCCGGCGGCCTCAAGCAGTTCCAGTGCGCGCTCACGAAGTGCACTCGACCGAATGAATCCATAGCGCTGCGGCAACGATCGGAGCGACAGGTTGTCGCCAACCGTCAGGTTGTCGCAGAAAGCCAGTTCCTGATGCACCATGGCCACGCCCGCCGCCAGCGCGTCGCGCGGCGAGGCGAAATGCACCGGGACCCCGTCAATCTCCACCGTCCCTGCATCCGGCTGATGCAGGCCGGCCAGGATCCGGCCCAACGTACTCTTCCCCGCGCCGTTCTCACCGCAAATGGCGTGACACGATCCCGGCGCGACGTCAAACGACACGTCGCGCAACGCCACCATGCCGGGAAACCGCTTGGTGACGCGGCGGAATCGAATGCGAGGGACGGACAATTACTTTGGGAGTGCCAGGTACTTGGGATCGACGTCGGAGAAGCCCCACGTTTTGAGCTGCCGAGCCCATTCGCCCAGGTTGTCCATGGACACCCGGACCAACTCCATCTGCACCTTGGCAGGGACGTCCTTCTTGAGGTAGACGTGGTCGAAGATGGTATTCACCGACACGTATCCCCAACTGTAGGTGGGCTGGGCAAACAGCACGGGCGCCAGTCCCGTTTCCACATAGGCCAGCTCGGCGGGCAACGCGTCGATGGACACGATCTTGATCTTCTTGGGGTCAAGATCGGTGAGCAGGGTGCGGGTGAACAGTGCCCAACCGCCAATCATCGCAAACCCGTTGATGTCGGGATACGCGTTCTTGATGCGTAACACCTCGGCCGCCGCGTCCTGCGGCGTTTCGGCATGATAGAACGCATTGACGACGGTAATGCCCGGGTACTTTGTGGCGGTCTCGCGCACCCCTTTGACACGAGCCTGCAGATTCGGCGCGTTCTGATTGCCGGCGATAATGGCGATCCGGCCTTTGCCCCCCATCTGCTTTGCCAGCTCCTCCATGACCTGGACGCCCATTTTCGCATCATCGCCGCCGTAGAACGAAAAACGCTTGGAGTCCGGCACATCGCTGTCAAACGTCATCACTGGCACGCCGCGATCGACGGCTTCATTCACGGCTCCCTGCACTTTGCTCGCGTCACTGGCCGACAGCAGAATGGCATTGGCTCCGGAGTTCACCGCCTCGGCGATGCGCTGTGATTGCACGGCGCCGTCTTCGTTTGGCGGCGTCAGCCAATCGATCTTCACCGTGATGCCGTGCGTTTTGGACAGTTCAGCCGCGGCCGCATCGGCGCCTTGACGTCCCGAGAGAAACACGGGATTGGTGGAGCTCTTGGCGATCATGGCAATCGTGAATGTCTTGGCGGCCGCCGAGTCGGTGGTCTTGGCGGCGTCACTGCCACGGCCACACGCGCTGAGCGTGAGAGCACCGGCCAGAAGTAGGAGGGAGCGTCGAGACTGCAGGGACTGTGTACGCATGGAAACCCCAGTGAAAGTCGGAGGGAGACTCACGGTCTCATGCACTCCTGGAAAACCGCTCGGACAACCGTTTGAAGCCGCGCTGATCGAGCACCACCGCAACAATCAGCGCGGTGCCGATGATGATCCACTCATAGTTCTGGTCGAGATGCAACGTACGAATGCCTTGTCGCATCATCACAATGAGCAGCGCGCCAAGCATGGCACTGATCGCGCTCCCCTTACCGCCCGACAGGGAGGCGCCGCCGACCACGGCCGATGCAATGACATACAGTTCGTACCCGTTGGCATCGGACGAGGTGGCCGAGCCGTAGAATGCCGCGCCAAGAAAGGCGGCAGCGCCCGCCAGCAGTCCCGAAACCACAAACACGCCCAAGGTGATGCGCGGGACGTTCAGGCCGGAGTAGCGACTGGCTTCGGGGTTGCCGCCGATCGCGAAGATGTGTCGGCCCCATATGGTGCGGGAGAGATACAACCCGCCCACGACGGTCACCATCAGCATGCTCAGCAGGGGAACCGGATACAACGCCGTGCCGAGTCCCAGCGGCGCCTTCGCCACTGCGGTGAGCGCCTGCGGCACGAGAATGCTCTCGGCGTGGCTGCTCACGAAGGCGATGCCGCGCAAAATCCACATGGTGCCCAGGGTGATGATGAATGGATGGACGCCGAGTCCGATGACCATCACGCCGTTGGCAACGCCGCAGCCGATACTGACGAGGAGACAGGTCCCCAGTCCGACCGCCACGGTGGTGGAAGGATCCATGGGCCCGAGGGCGCGCAAGACCATGGCCATCACCACGCCTGCCAGCGCGTAAATCGCGCCCACCGACAAATCGATGCCGCCGGCTATGATGACCAGTGTTGCCCCCACGCCCATGATGGCGAACGCGCTCGCGTCGGTGGCCATCTGGATGAGGGTGTAGCGATTGAGGAAGTTGTTCACCACCTCGCCCGATTGCGGGTCAATGTGGGACCCGGCGCCCATGGTGAGGGCAGTGCCCAACAGCAGGAGCACGACCACCAGTCCGAACTGCTGTGAGCGCAGAATGGACCCGCGGAACTGACCGAGCAGCGATGGTGGCGCAGCAGCGATATTCACGGCGTCTGTCTGACGTATTTGTCCAGTGGGCGGGAACGCTGTAACATACGGACGCCACCATGCCCGTCAACGTATTTCATCTCGCCACTTGTCATGACCATCCATAAGCTGGAATCAAATGTTGGCGGCAAGGCGACGGCCGCACGCACGGCGAAAACTGCCAGGCCCGCGACCCCGGTCCCGCATCGGGTGACCCTGGGCGTAATCGTGGGCAATCGGGGCTTCTTTCCGGGGCATCTGGCGGCCAGCGGGCGCGTCGATATCCTACGGGCACTCGAGGAAGAGGGCATCGATGCGGTGATCATCGATGCCGCTGCGTCCAATCATGGCGCCATCGAAAGCCGCGACGAAGCCAGAGCGTGCGCCGACCTGTTTCGACAGCACCGCGATCGGATCGACGGCGTCGTGGTCACGCTGCCCAACTTCGGCGATGAACGTGCCGTGGCCGACACGCTTCGGCTGGCCGGACTCCACGTGCCCGTGCTGGTGCACGCCACCTCGGACGATCCGACCAGAATGCAGATTGACCATCGACGGGACGCGTTCTGTGGCAAAATGTCGGTGTGCAATGTGCTCACGCAGTACGGCATCCCGTATTCGCTGACCTCGATGCACACCCAGCGCCCCGAGTCGCCCGGCTTCCGGCAGGACTTGCGCGGCTTTGCCGCCGTGTGCCGCGTGGTGAAGGGATTGCGGGGGGCGCGCATCGGGGCCATTGGCGCGCGACCGGCGGCCTTCAAGACCGTGCGCTACAGCGAGAAGATCCTTGAGCGCACCGGCATCTCGGTCGAGCCAATCGACCTGTCGGAAATCATGGGTCGCATCGCGCGCCTGGCCGACAGTGATGTGGGTGTGAAAGCCAAGCTGGACGAGATGAAAGCCTATGTGGAGACCAGTGGCATTCCCGACGTGCCGCTGCTCAAGATGGCCAAGTTGGGGTTGGTGATGGAGCGCTGGATGAAGGAGGTGGATGTCACCATCAGCGCCGTGCAGTGCTGGACCAGCATGGAGGAGTACTTTGGCGTCGTGCCATGCACCGTGATGAGCATGCTGAGCAACGCCAATCTCCCCAGTGCCTGCGAAGTGGACGTGATGGGTACCATCAGCATGCATGCCCTCACACTCGCTTCGCAGACTCCCGCTGCGTTGTTGGACTGGAACAACAACTACGGTGACGATCCCAACAAGGCCGTCTGCTTTCACTGCAGCAACCTGCCGCGCGATTTCTTCGAGTCGCACACCATGGACTACCAGGCCATCATTGCCGGCACGGTGGGGCGCGAGAACACCTATGGCACCATCGTCGGCAAGGTGAAGGCGGGGCCCATGAGTTTCGCGCGCTTCTCCACCGACGACGCGACCGGTGTCATTCGCGGATACGTCGGCGAGGGGCAGTTCACCAGTGACCCGCTGTCGACGTTCGGCGGTGCTGGCGTGGTGGAGATTGCCGGACTGCAAGCGCTGCTCAAGCACATTTGTCGCAACGGATTCGAGCATCATGTGGCTGGTACCTTTTCGCATGTGGCCGATGCCGTCCATGAGGCGACCACGCGCTACATGGGGTGGGATGTACTGAGGCACGGCTGACCATGACGGTCGTGGCCGGAGTGGATTTCGGCACGCAGAGTGTGCGCGTGTCCATCGTGGACAGTGTGCGCGGGGTGATCGGGCATGGCGTGTCCGAGTATCCGGTGCAACGCCGGGCCAGCGATCCTGATTTCGCCACGCAGTCGCACGCGGCGCACATGAGGGCGCTGGTGGACGCCATGCGTGCAGCGCTGCGCGACGCAGGTGTCGACGGTAATGTGGTGCGTGCGCTGGCACTCGATACCACGGGCTCCACCGTGATCCCGGTGGGCGAAGGACTGGAGCCACTCGACGACTACTATCTGTGGTGCGATCATCGGGCGAAGGATGAAGCGGCACGCATTACGGCCGTGGCGCACGAGCTGAAACTGCCGGCCATCGAGTGGTGCGGCGGCGTGTATTCGTCGGAGTGGGGCTTTGCCAAGCTCTTGCATTGGTTGCGCCACAATCCCGACAAGCGCTCGCAGTTTGTGACGGCGCTCGAGCATTGCGACATGGTGGCCGCAGTCCTGTGTGGTATCACCGACGCCGCGAAAGTGCCCCGCAGCATTTGCGCCATGGGCCACAAGTGGCTGTGGAATGCGTCGCTGGGCGGCTATCCGCCGGAAGCGTTCTTTGTGGCCGTCGACCCGCTGTTGGCCGGCATGCGTGACAAGCTGAATGGACCGTATCGGACGTCCGAGTCCATCGCCGGCGCGTTGTGCCCGGCATGGGCCGGGCAACTCGGACTGACGGCGGGCATTCCGATTCCGGTGGGAGCGTTTGATGCACACTGGGATGCGGTGGGCGCCGGCGTGGCGGAAGGGGACATTGTGAACGTTATTGGCACCGCGACGTGCATCATGGGCATCGCGCACAGCGCGGGGCTGGTGCCCGGCGTGTGCGGCGTGGTGCCGGGATCGATTCATCCGGACTATATGGGCATCGAGGCCGGACTGTCGGCGTGCGGCTATTTGTTCGAATCGCTGGCGGCACGAACCGGGCGAAGCGTTGGAGAGCTGTCGGTGGGCCTTGACCACTATCAAGCCGGACAGACCGGCCTGCTGCGGCTCACGTGGGACAACGGCGATCGCACCGTGTTGGTGAATCCAAACCTGGGCGGCGTCACGCTGGGGTGGAATCTCAACAGCACGGCTGAAGACGATCTCTACGCCGCTATCGAAGGGACCGCCTTTCACACCCGTGTCATCTTCGATCGCATGCGCGAGCACGGCGTGCCGATCCGTCGCGTCATTCACGGTGGCGGCATCCCGCAGAAGAGCGAAGTGCTGAATCAGGTCTACGCCAATGTGCTCAACATGCCGGTGCTCGTGCCGGAGCGTTCGATCACGAGTTTGGGCAGCGCCATCTTTGCGTTTCTCGCGTGCGGCGAGTTTACCGGTATCGAACAGGCGCAGGCCGCATTGTGCCCGCCGTATCGGGAAGTGCTGCCTGATGCGCGCAGTGTGGCGGTGTATGAGCGGCTGTATCCGGTGTATCGCCAGTTGTACTTCGCGATGGGGACGCCGGATTCGCCGCCAACGGCGATGGGGCAGGTGCTGCCAATGGTTCGAGGGATTGCCGCTGAGGTGCGCCACGGGCGTGGCGGATAGCGCGGACAGTCGCTCAGCCCCCTTGCGAATCCCCGCTTGACGGACTGCGGTATGAGGGAGTAGTATTGGGTATGACCGCATACGCAAAAATCGCGATCTCGCTACCGCCGGACGATCTCGCCGCCGCCGACCGTTTGGCGCGCGCGCAGGATCGTTCGCGCAGCTGGATCGTGGCCGAGGCGATCCGACGATACGTCGCCGAGCAGGAGCGGGAGAGCGTGCATGCCCTCGGATCGTCGCGCGCCGCGCAGGTGAAGCGCGACCTTGCGCTGACGGCCACCGAGCGGATCCGCGAGGCCGACGAACTCGGCGTGCTTTCCGTGGCGTCGTCACGGCCCATCGAGCAACCGCGCACGTTCCAAACCTACGACGCATTTGCCAAGTGGCGGCGGCGTGGCCGAACGTGATGGCCACGCAGGTTCGCGTCGCGCGTATTTGCGCACTGCTCAACGCGGCTGACGCGCGGTACGTCGTGGTCGGCGCCACCGCCATGCAGCTCTGGGGCTCGTCGCGCGCCACGCGCGACATCGATGTCCTTATCGAGCCAACGAGGAAGAATGCCGCGCGCGTGATCGCAGCGCTCTCATCGTTGCCATTCGGGGTCGCGCGCGACCTGACGCCGGACGATCTCCTGCAGCGCGGAGTGACGATGATCGGCGACACCCCGAATGTCGATGTGCTCACACGCGCCTGGAACGTGCAGTGGGAGGAGGCGAGTCGCGATATCGCCGTGTTCGATGTCGATGGCGTGCCGGTACCGACGGTTTCGATCGACGTGCTGATTGCCTCGAAGCGTACCGGCCGTCCGCAGGACACCGCAGACATCGCGGTGCTCGAGGCGATCGCGCGGACTCGGCGCGGTTAGAGCCGAGCCTTGCCTATGGTTGACCGTTGACCTGCCGGTTCATCTGCCACCAGGTCAGCGCGCGGAAGTTTTCGAACCGCATCCGCTGCGCAGTCAACGAGTCGCTCGACGTCACCGCAGCGCCCAGTCGCAGCCCCGTCGTGTCCGCCCACGGCCGGAACTCGCCGCCGGCCGCGATAAACGCCCCCGCGTCCGAGATGGCCAGCGCGTCGTTGAACCCGAAGTACCACGGCGACAACGGCGCGTCGCGCGACAGCAGGTTCACTCCGCGGTGGAAGTACCTCGCGTCGGAGAGACTCAGCGCGTAGAGCGTCGGCATGATGTCCTTGTGGCTTCCGACCCTTCGCGGATCGTACTGCAGCGCCAGATGCGCGCGGTACGGCGCGGGGACGTGCACGAAGAACGGGACCGCCTTCGCGAGGACGGCCTCCTCGGCCTCCGGATACGCAACCCCGCGCACATTGTGATCCCCCGTTACCGCGACGATCGTGTGCGCCCCGGGGCCCCCCCGCTCTATCCCCTCAAGGAAGCCTCCCACCGCGTCGTTCGCGTACTGCATTGTCCGCACGACCTGCTCGGGGGCATAGGAGAGCGCCGAGAGCCGGCGTCGCGTTGCGTCGTCGAGGGAAACGGGCCCCGCCTGGTAGGGCGCCGGCACAACATACGGCGGGTGGTTCGTCATGCTGAGGAAGACCATGAACACATGCTCGTTCCTCCGATCCGCCTCCTCCAGTCGCTCGCGCGCGTACCGCAGCGAGTAATCGTCGAACGTGCCCCAGGTTGTCGATCCGGCCTCGGGGTACCGGCGCATCACCTCGTTCTGGTCGATCACCTCGTCGAAGCCCTGCGCCAACAGGAACACGCCGAGGTTCCTCCACGACCCGTTGCCCGACGTGATGAACACCGTCCGGTATCCGCGCTCCTTGTACGGCAGGATGATGTTGCTCACGTACCGCACGCGCTGCTGCCGTGTCTGCGTGATGTAGGAGGCGGGGCTCGACACGAGGAGTCGCACGAGCGATTCCATGGTGCTGTTCCCCTCCGATACGAACCGCGTGAAGGTGAAATCGCGCCGCCAGTAGGGGCGCCACCGCCCCAGCACATCGTTCGCCGCAGAGTCGTCTTGCGCCAAGAGGTGCGTGCCGAGGCTTTCCATGAGCGCCAGCACAACGTGCGGCGGGTTGGCGGCGAGGTAGGCATTGGCTGGCGTGCGCGCGGTGAATGCGTCAACACTGACAGCGCTCCCGCCTGCGGGGACTGCGTCAAACGCCGCGAGCAGCGCGCGCCCCTCGCTGTCACTCGCACGCGGGAACTCGCTCTCGCGCTGGTGGTCCTCTCTCGCCCACTGCAACGCCATAAGCGCATTCGGGGTGAGCATGTTGAGCGCCTTGACGCTCGAGACCTGCGCGTCCTTGCGCTCGAGGGGGACAGCGCTGACCCTCGCGTGGATGCCCAGGCTGTAGGCGGCGAGGCACAGGACCACGATCAGCGCCTCCTGCCAATGCGGGCGCCGTCGCCATGGCGCAGCAAGAAGGCGGCGCGACACAAAACGGGTCGCCTTCGTCGTCACGATCGCGGCGACCACGATGGCGAGCGTCACCCACACGACTGGGTAGTCCGCGACGATGGTGGACAGCACTGCCCGCGTATCGTCCTCAACGAGCCCGTACACGAACACGTCGAAGTAGGTGCCGAACGTCACATAGTAGAAGTAGTTCGCGATGGCCGCGAGCGCCGCCGCCGTGACGAGCGTCGCGATGACGAGCGGGAGGCGCGCGGCGTAAGACCGTGCGGCGCGCGGCCATGCCAGCAGGATGAGCCCGGCGATCGTCAACGGCGCGAGCATGATCGCTCCCACCCGGATGTCGTACCGAAGGCCGTAGTTGAACATCCGGACGACCTCGGCGAGGCGCTCGCGCACCTCAGGGCCCTCGATGATCGCGGCGAACATCCAGACGCGGGCGATCATGAACACGACCACGAACGCGGCCAGTCCGGCCGCTATCGTGCCAATGAGCGCCCGGAGTGTTGTCGCGCGCGTGATCGCTGCCGGTGTGTGCGGCGTAGTGGGGACCATAGCAGCCGAAGTTGACTGGGCTGGCTGCGGCCGTCAAGCGTCCCTGTTTCCATTGTGCCGCCAGCTATACTTCGCGATGGGGACGCCAGATTTGCCTCGAACGGCGATGAGGCAGGTGCTGTCACTGGTTCGAGCGATTGCCGCTGAGGAGCGCGCTCGCGTTGTCGATTGACCGACGTGCGGGTGTTGCACCCACTTTCGCCAGGGCACAGTCTCCATGCGCATTGTCTCAGGTTGTCAGGTCGCTGGCCGGTTGCGCGGTGCGCTGGCACTCGCGCTCACCTTGGCACTCAACGGTTGCAGCGGCGGTGATGCGCCGGCACCCACGCCGCCGACGCCGGTACCTAATACACTGACCGTGTCGCTCGGTGTGCTCTCTGTGACCGTTGGTCAGGGCACTACTGCGAGCGCCAGTGGTCAAGACCAGAACGGTGCGGGCATAGCGACCGGATCGATTGTCTGGAGTTCAAGCGCCTCAGCAGTCGCCACGGTCGATGCGGGGGGCGTAGTCACCGGCCTCACGCCAGGGCAGGCCCAGATCATCGCCAGTGCAGGCAGTCGTCAGGGTCAGGCCACGATCACGGTACAGCAGGCACCCGTCGCGACGGTTGTCGTCTCACCAGCCACAGCCACGCTCGAAATCGGCGAAACACGCCAGCTGGTTGCCTCCACGTTGAACGCTGCGGGGGCGCTCCTCAGTGGCCGCACCATTGTCTGGACATCGAGCGACTCGGCGAAGGTGCGTGTTTCGGCCGCGGGTCTGGCCACTGCGGTGGCGCCGGGTACCGTCAACCTATCCGCCAGCAGTGAAGGGAAGAGCGGATCAACCGCTATCGCTGCCACCGCCATCCGGGTTGCGTCGCTCACGATTGCGGCACTGGTGGCTCCGATTGCACCTGGACAGACGGCCCAGTTGCGCGCCGTGGCCACGGACAGTGCTGGCAATACTCTCACGGGACGCGCAATATCGTGGCGATCCCAGTATACAACGATTGCGTCGGTGTCAGACACCGGTCTCGTCACTGCTGTGAGCGGCGGCGAGTCGACCATCACGGCCAGCGCGTTCAGCAAGGTCGGCAGCGCCATGGTCACGGTGTCCCGCACGAATGCCACGCAATGGACGGAAGTCGCACGCCTGCAAGGTACGGCGAATCTGAGCAATGGAGTGTCGGCAGTGTTGCGGTACGCCGATGGATCGTCGCTGGCCGTCTTCTCGGGTCCAACGTGGGACGCGCCACGAAATCAGTTTTCCTGCATGCCGATCGGATATGCGGCGGTGCGCATTGCCAGTGGTCCGGTATTGTCGACGGTGACCATTGTTGGTACCGCTGACGTCCTGCATCACAATGTGGCCACCGTGGGGGATTTCGACGGTGACGGGCAACCGGACCTCTTCTTCGGCAACATGGGGTGCGACCGCACTCCGTACCCTGGTGAGCGGAACTCCGTACTCTTCGCGCGCGGCGGAGGATTGCTGGACGCCAGCGCCGCCTTGCCGCCCATCAACGCATCGACCCATTCGACCGACGCGGCCGATGTGCGCGGCATCGGCGTATCGGATATCATGGTCACGATTGCCGGCAACTTTGGCTGCAACCAATCCCTTCCAACGTACGTCACCAATCCGCGACCTTCGTTTACCCTCGGTTGTCCCCTCACCGTGGGTCCCTATCTGCTGCGCAGCAATCGCGACGGCACCTTCACGTACGATGCGAACAGTCTTCCGGACTCGGTGGCGAGAGCGCCCAACCCGCCGATTCCCAGCTGGAATTGGATGTTCAACAGCACGCTGCTCGACGATGTGACCGGCGATGGGATGCCGGATCTCCTGCTGGCAACGGCCGGCAACGCGCCGTCAGCCGGGGTGATGTACCCGAACGACGGACACGGTGGTTTCCGCACGGCGCCCGTACGGATGCCGACTGGGCTATTTGGGGCGGCGAGCACCTCGGTGGTGAAAATGCGCCAGTGGACGTTCGGCGGCCGGCACGTGGTGATCCTGTCGTCGGTCGCGGATCTCTACCAACGGAGTGGACTGCAGTTCCTCGAATATGTCGGCGGTGCGTTTCGGGACATCACATCGGAACTGATGCCAACCTACGGCAATAGCTTCTATGTCCAGGACTTTCATGTGGCGGATCTCGACCTCGACGGATGCCCAGACCTCGTGCTCGACGAAGCCAACCCCGGCCCGAACGACATCACCGTCTGGGTGTGCCGAAACGGTAAGTTCGTACCCGCCCCGCAGCCGGCCGCGCGCATGGGATTGCACCCGGTCTGGATTGATGGTCGCCCGATGTTGCTGAGCATGCAGGCGCCGCTGGGGGGTGTGACGCCGGTGGCGACGACGGTTCGACTGTACGACTTGCGATGATTCGTTGCGTCACTCTGGAGCAGGGTGGGGTGTTTGGGGAAATGGGTTTAACAAATGGATTAACCAAGCGGCAAATACCATATGAAAACCACCGTGACACTCGACAATGCGGGCCAAGTTGTCATACCGAAGTTCGGCGAGCGAAATTCCCACAGTGCAAGACCGAAAGCGACGTTGACGGGCCGCAGCCACTCGGACCGACGATGCAGGCACGGGTGTTCGTGAACAATCACTGACACATCGGTCAGCGCCTCAACCGTGCCACCGTCACCAACGAACGTATGGCCAACGCCGGCGCAGCCGAAATGCCGTGCCGTCGCACTCACCGTTTGCGCGGCTCGGCCGCGCGGTCGCTGGCCATGACGAACGATGAGTCCCACACCGCGCTCTCGGATACGGCTTGGTCCAGCAAACCTTCCGCGCGCGCCCATGACTGAAATGTCGCAATACTGCCCCAGTTCGGACGCGCATCGGACTGAAATGCTGGCCAACAGGCGTCGCCGGTGGCTTGGGGTGTTTCTCCTGTTGCCTGCGCGATAATCGTCACGTTCCGCGCCGTCTTGCCCAGGGCGTACTGCGCCAGGCCGCGTCGATAGGCGCGCAGAAAGCGGACGCCGAGATCCGGCTCGCGCGACAGGAATCGCTCGCCGAAGGCAATAACGCCCCACTGGAAATCGGGAGACGACTCCTGAGCGGTCACCCACCGCTGGCCGGCTCCGGCAACCCGCGAGAGCGTTGGCTCCGAAGCCGCGATCGCATCCACGGCCCCCGACTGCAACGAACTCACCATCACGGGAGCCGGCAGACGGAGCGTTTCGATGTCCTCCAGCTGCACGCCACGCTGCGCCAACATGCGACTCACCAGGAAGCGAGTGTATCCGTCCTGACTCGTTCGCATTCGCTTGATCGCCGGTACACCGACCGTGTCGATGCCGCGACGCAGGATGATGCCGAAGTATGGGCATCCGTCGCGCGCGAGGTAGCCCATGCCCGCAACAATGCGTATTCTCGCGCCTTGCGACACGGCTGAGAGGAATCCGGCTGACAACGGTCCTGGCCGCACGTCGAGGTCGCCGGTGATCAGCGCGACGAGCGACTCCTCCGAATGCAGCGCCGAGACGAACTCAATCTCGAGTCCCTCGTTGCGGAAATAGCCCTCGGACTGCGCAATGATGAGCGGTCCCCAGCTGACATACGGTGAGAACGCCACGCGGACCTTGTGCGGGGGGGCACCAGGAGGAGCATCGCCGCGGGTGCTGCACGCACTCACGACCACCATCAACAGCACCCAGGCGAGGCGTGGGCGCGGCATTGGCCTCACGATACCCTCACGCCGACGACCAGTGGCATCAGCTTCCCACGCGCAGTCATCACGGGAACCTCTCGGCGGATGCGAAGCGTACCGGCTTGTCGCCAGCTGTGCAGCGCAAGCGCGCCCGCGACGCCGGTCCGCTCGAGGGCATGGAGCACGAACTCGACGATGGCCGTGTCGTCGCCGAGGGCGATCGTCGGGGCGACGCGCAAGGTGAGTCTTGTAAATCCGTGCTCGTCCTCTTCCTCGACGAATTGGTAGTCGAACGAAGTGCCGCCGAATCGCGCGGGAAGATGCTCATCGAGAATACGCTCCACATTGCTCCCCACCAACGTCACTCCTTCACCCGTGAGCTTGCGGAAACTGCGGATGTCGCGGATGTGCTCTGGAAATCCCAGTGTCTCCCACAGGCATCCGCAGGGCCGTGTGTCCACGGTGCCGTAGTCATCCGACTCGACATTCAACAGCAGTTTCGGTGCCGACGGCAATAGACTCGTGAAGCAGAATGCCGGTACATCGAGGTCAAAACCGGGTACCGGTCTTGAGGCCTGGATCATTGCCAGTTGATCGCGCATGAAGTGTTGGTCGTTGGGGCTCTCGGAATGCAGACAGGACGACCCGACCGATCCCGCCTCAGTGAAAGCGTAACTCGAATGAAAGGTCGCTCCTGATCGAACAATCTGCGCGACTTTCGAAGGCGTCGGCGGTTCGCCACCTCCACGCAACACGGCACCCGTGAGGTCGATACCAGCCTCTGTTGCCGCAATGGCAATGCGGAGAATGCGACTGACCGACGAGTGAATCGTACACGCCCCGACCCGCAGCACCTGCTCACGAGCCCAATGCGCCAGCACGATGGCCTGATCGAAGGGGACATTTCGCGGCCACGCGACTTTCGCTCCGGCCAGTCGGGCCACCGTGAGCGCCGCATGCGTAGCCAGTCGGTACCGTCGTGGAACCGTACGCGCGTTCAGTGCGCGAGCCGTGAACCAGTCCAGCGCGGGCTCCCCCGCGGCCGCCTGCAGAAGCACCGCCTTCAGGCCTCCACCTGGGGGAAGGTCCGACCAACTCGCTGCGGGAATGCCCGAAATGCCCTGGACATGTCGCACCATGATGCGACTGGGGAGCGACGCCTCAAGATGTTCGAGATCGAGAAACACCCGCCGTCCTTCCCCGGTGCTCCCGCCCGTAGTCGTAGCGTAGTAGCGACGCGACGTTACGTTGTCGAAGTCGGACGGCACGGCGTGGATGGTCAGGCTGCCGCGCACGATCGGTTCGAGTCCCTTGAACTCTTCGAAGCGGACATAGACGCCGTCACGACGCAATCGCGTCAGTGTGCCGTCCAGTCCGTCGCTGGCCACCTGTGCGCGAAGGTCACCCAGCGTGCATCCTGCCATCGCGAGCAGCGCGCGATAGGGGCTACGGGGATTGCCGTAGGCACCACGCTCCATCACCGCCAGAAAATTGCGCTCGCGATAGCGCAGTCGCTCCTGAACGATGGCCAAGGCCTGCTGCACCGGCATCTGTAAGCGAACCAGTTGCGGTACGCCGCCCAGAAAACCGGCGAAGGCGCGGAGTTCCGACGCGATATCAGCGCGGCCTACGGCCACGGGCACTCCCAGATGATCATCCTGCCGAATATGGAGTGGATGAGCGTCGCGCACCACCCAGAACGTGCGGCAGAACCAGAGCGAACGCGAGCCGCTTCAGGACCGCTGCCCGTAGTACGCGTCCGCACCATGCTTGCGCAGAAAATGCTTGTCCAGCAACACCCGCGGTATCGCCAGCGCATTCGGCGCGATCTGCAGGGTGTGATACGCCATGGTGGCGACCTCCTCCAGATACGATGCGTGCTCCACCGCGCGCTCAACCGACGCCCCCCAGCAGAAACTGGCGTGATTGGCCACCAGCACCGCCGGCATTGTACTCGCGTCCAACAACTTGAATCGTCGCACAATCGCCAGACCGGTGTTCACCTCGTAGTCTGCCGCAATGGCCGCGGCCGACAACGGTTTGGTCACCGGGATGGCACCATGGAAATAGTCCGCGTGCGTGGTGCCCAGACACGGAATCTCCCGCCGTGCCTGCGCAAATGCCGTCGCGAACATGGAATGCGTGTGCACCACGCCCCCCACCAGCGGGAACGCCCGGTAAAGCGCGGCGTGCGTGGGCAGGTCAGACGAAGGACGCAGGGCGCCGTCAACCACGTTCCCCTGCAGATCGGTCACCACCAATTGGGCCGGCGTCAACGCATCATACGCTACGCCGCTGGGCTTGATGACAATCAGTCCCAACTCGCGATCCACGCCGCTGGCATTGCCAAAGGTGAATCGCGCGAGGCCGCGACGAAACAGCTCGATGTTGGCCTCACACACCGCCTCGCGCAGCGCGCGCGAAACTTGCAGCGCCCGTTTGCGCAACCCACGCGCCGCACTCATGCGATCCCGGCCCGCGTCTTGGCCTCGGCAATAATTGCTGCCATGGTGTCCCGGTGTTTGGTGAAGGTGTCGTCCACCACCTGCAAGGTGGGAATTGCCGTCGGCGAGAGCCCCAGCGTTTCCGTGCGAAAGCGGCCAAAGCCGGCTTCGTGCACGCCACTGCTCCCGCGTCCCGGCGCCGGTGCACTCAGGTGCTGGAAGAACCGCGCATACTTGCGCCACCGCCCGCCGCCGCCGGCGTGATACATGGGGATGAATTCATACAGCGCGTCGTACGGCATCTCGCCAACGCCCACTACTTTCGGATACTTGGCGCGCAGATTCCGCACCAGTTGCCGGGTGCCTTCGTGCATGTCGCCGTTGGTGCTGTTCACGTGCCCACCCACAATATCCAGAAAGTATGCGTCCACATCAAACCGTTCGATCATCTCGGCGATGCGCCCCTCCATGTGATGACGCCACGTGTCGTCGCCAAGATTCATGTAGGTGAGCCACCCATCCTGATGCCGGTCGTTGTTCCAGTCCACCCAGTTCAGGTTGTAAATATCACCGTCAATCTTGTGCGTGGCGCCCGACGCCACCTTGGCATACACCGGCTGCTTGCGGTTGGCTGAATTCGTGCCGTACATCGGCATCATCTTGAAGCCAAGCTTCCGGGCCTCACCAATAAGTGTGCGGAATCCCTTCTCGCCACCCATGCGCTGCGGTACCACATAGTTGGGATAGTCCCAGTAGTATCGTCCATCCCACGACGCCAGAAACACCAGCACGCGCTCGGCGGGAATCTGTGTGGCCATCCATCGCAGAATCGCCAATTGCTGGGCGTAGTCGTTGAACATGAAGCCCGTGTAGTGCATGCCGTGCAGCGTGGTCACCATGGCGATGTCACGCATCCACGCCGGCACATCCTGGCGCGTTTCCCAACTCGGGAGATTGTACGCCTTCTCGATGTGGGTCATGTGTGGCGTCATCGCGTCTTCAAATGTCGCGGCATGACCCAATTGCCATCGTGGTACCACCACGCGCGTGTCGTTGCGCCAGGCGTCGTGCTCGTAGATGGCTTCCAGCCGAAACGCCCGTTCGCCTGCCTGATAGTAGTGGCGCTTGGGGCGCACCTTGGCGTCCTGAGACGTGAGGTACAGGAAGTCCGCCTCGGCGGCCTGCAGAATGGACACCGCCGTCGTCATGCTTTGCGGTGTGCCCGCCCCGTGCAGGTCGCCAGCGCCAAATGTGTAGCCACCCAGCACGTCGCCGTCGCGCGTGTCGTTCAAGGCGCCGCCACCAAACGACACCTTGCCGCGTGGAATGTCGCGAATGACCGTGGTGACTGTCTTGATGGGTTTCCCCATTTCGGCCACGATATCCCAATCGATGGTGCGACCCGTGCGGGTGAACCGTACCGTCACCGTGCCGGGAGACTTCTCCTGTCCGCCCGCCCACACCAGTCCTGTGCACGTCAGCTCAAGCGCGTCGGCAGTGCCGCTGGCTCGCATGAGCGCACGATCAAGGCTGTACGTGTTCTCCTCGGTGAAGAGCAGAAAGCTGAACCGGTGATCGCCGAAAACCACGCCGGGTTCAGGGAAGTCGAAACTGAACCTCATGAACGAGTTGCCGCGCGGCGGAATGAACACGTCGCTGGTTGAGTACAGCTCAACCACATCGCCGGGCGCGTACGCGGCGCGAATGTCGATCGGGACGGCCGTGGCCGGGGTCTCGGCTGGCGTGATGTTCGCCAGGCCGGTCACCAGGTCCAGCGGCGCCAGTGCCACCGGCAACGCCAGCGGTCTTGATCCAGTCACGTCGCGAAAACGGCTTGGTCATCGGGGCAGGGAGGAAGGAACCCCAAGTATCGGCCCGAAGCGCAAGCGTGTCGAGGGCGCGCAGCGGACCAATCGCCGCGCGCACCTCAGCATTCAAATCAGGGGGCGGAGCCTTGGTCTCGCTGCATCACACGCCGCACCAACCAGATCACCAGCAGGATTGGCGCCACAATGAAGATCAGGACTTTCAGCGCGAGAATCGTGAACAGCCCAACGGCAATCAGCGCCAGCACCGGGATGCCCAGAATCGCCATCGACAGCAGGGGGCGCAGGGCCATCAGACGAAAGAACGAAGCGAGCACGGGAGATTCCTCGGAAGGGTGACGAAGGCCCTACGGCGGGGGCAGCTGTTGGAGTTTCGCCTTCCGCTCGTCCTGTCCCATCAAAGACTGAGCGTCATGTAGACATCGGCCGTTTCATATCGTACGTCCGCCGGCATTTCGGCATGCCGGAACCCCAGCGATTCATACAGGTGGATTGCCGACGTCAGCAGGGTATTGGAGGTCAGCACGACGTCCCGTGCGCCCGCCGCGCGGGCGTACTCGAGCACCGCCAGCGTGAGCCGTCGACCCACACCCCGACCCTGCGCGGCCGGTGTGACGGCTAGTTTCGCCAACTCCATCACCGACGCGGACACCGGGATGGCGGCACAGGTTCCGGTCACTTCGTTGCCATCAAGGGCAAAGAAGATCTGTCCACCCTTCGCCACGATCTGTCCCTCGGGGTCCTCCAGATACACGAGGTCGGCAGCCTCAAGCAGCGCATGGGATTCCAGCCATGCACGGTTGAGGCGCTCAAAGTCGCTCCGAAACTCGGGACGGTACGTCTGGACCGAAAGGGTCGATGCGTTCACCCCTTCACTTGGGCCGATCGCCCTCGTTGGCCAGCATACCGCCTCGTCCCACCATCTGCGCCGCCAGCACGGTCTGTATCACGCTCACCATGTTGTTGGTGGTCGTTTCCGGTGCGCCAACGTCGCCGTTGGAGATAGTAACCATGCGCGCTTCGGCCAGCGCCTGCGCAATGGCTGGCGCGATTGACGGCAGCATTTCAATCTGGCGATAACGGAAGTACGCCTCACCGCCCGCCTGAATGGCCTGATTCACCTTCTGGATACTCTCGGCTGTGGCGTCCGCCACCCGACGAATACGAATGGCTTCGGCGTCCGCAGACGCTTCGGCCTCCAGTCGCACCATTGATGCGTTGGCCCGTGCCTGCGCAATCTGCGTGGCATCGAGCTCCGCCGTGCGCTGCAGTCCTGCTGCTTCCTGTCGCTTGGCCTCGGCTTGCGCGATAAGCGCCGCATTGGCCGCTTTCGTTTGCTCCAGTTCGCGCGTTTTGTCGGAGATGGCGCGTTCAGCGTCAAGCTGCGCTTCCTTGGCACGGCGCGCCTGCATGGCCGACACGATTTCTGCGTTGGCCTGCGCCTCCGCCGCCGATTGACGACGACGCGCTTCGGCCACTTCCGACTGCACAATCTTGATGTTCAGTGAATTGAAGATGAGACCCAAGTCGGTGAGTTCGCGTGAGCACGCCTTGCGAATGATCACCGCCAGCGGATCGTCTTCGTCCTCAATTACGGTGCCGTCGCCATGGGTAGCAGGCACGACCGGCGCTGGCGCCATGCGCACCGGAAGCGAACCTTCCGACGGCGGCAGCAGCGCGCGTGAGGCCGAGGGTGTGGCCTTGGCCGAGAAGAGTTGATCGTGCGTGAGCAGATTGATGGCGCGCCGACCGGAGCTGGACAGCAGGTCGGTGAGCGTGTTCATCTGGTCGGCGGCTTGCTTGGAGAAAAAGCGATTGGCCGCGGTCTTGATGAGGACATCGGAATCGCCGACGGAGACGATGGCGCTGGCCAGCACGCGCACCTTGATAGGCCGCGGCGTACCGGTGTCGTCCACATCCGCCGTTTGGTCGGTGATGTCGAGGTCGACGTTGATCACCTTGCTGGAGATGGTGGTGCCGGTGGTGAGCAACGGGATTTCCTTCGACTTGCCGGGTCCCCGGTAGGTGACGGTCCCACCGGCCAGCCAACTCACCAGGCGAATTTCACCAGCCTCCACATTGCGCAGAAACTTCGCGACGATCACCGGCAGCGCCACGAGAACGAACACGACGACGCCGACAACAATCGCGGTGCTCGACACTAAGCCGTCCATTGATCTGTTCCTGATTGAGGAGAAGTGATGTTACAGCAGTGAGACCGTGCAGCGGTTGCGCGCCGCGTCCACATCCTCGATGCGCAGACGGGTACCGGCCGAGACGCGAATGGCCATCGCCCGATCGTCCGGCTGCAACGTGCCCAGGAGTTGCACCATCTGGCCGTCCATTTCGATGGCAATGAGCCCCTGCCCGTTGCCGTCGAAGTTGGTGACGGCCGTCGCCTCGCTGGACACGGCGCTTTCCAGCGTCAGGGCGGGATTGCTGGCAAACGTGAACAATGAGTTCCAGAGCGGTCGCACCAGTAGCGCTTCAAACAGCACGCCGCCGGCCACAGCGGCCGCCAGCAGCAAGGGGCCGCCCAGCATGCTGCGCGCCACCAGACCGGTCATGCCGAAGCCCAGGCACACGCTGAACAGCAATCGCGGCGACATCAACGACAGCAGCAACTGCGATCCGCCGGACGACGCGTGGGCCGCGTCGTGCGAGTGACCCGCGTGCGCATCATGGCCCGCATGCCCAGCATGACCCGCGGGCCCGGCATGACCGGCATGACCGGCGTGCCAATATGACCCGCATGGCCGGCGTCGTGCCCCACGTGGCCACCGCCGTGCCCGGCATGCCCGTGCTGTCCAAAACCACTGGCTGCCATGGCCACGAGTCCCACGCCACCAAGAGCAAGACTCGTCAGGTAGATATCCATCCCTCAATGATGCATAGGGGGCACGCGCCGCACCAGAAGCGGTCGCCTGCCAATCCCTACTTTCTACCGGCCAGGCGATAGATCGCGGCGTACTGTTCCGCCGCATGCGCCCAGGAGTTGTCCTCACGCATGCCGCGATCGCGAAGGATCGCCCAGCTGGCCTGGTCCTTGTACGTGTGCAGCGCCCGGCCGATGGCATCGGCAAAATGGCGTGCTTCGTACTCGTGGAATCGAAAGCCATTGCCGTCAAAACCTTCGCGCACGGTGTCGTTGAGGCCGCCGGTGGCGCGCACAATCGGCACCGTGCCGTAACGCAACGCAATCATCTGGCCAAGTCCGCAGGGTTCGAATCGCGAAGGCATCAGAAACGCATCACAACCGGCATACACGCGTTGCGCCAGCGGCGCGTCGAATCCGATATGCGCGGCGACGCGATCAGGGTGACGCTGGGCGTGACGGCGAAAGGCGTTGGCAATGTTCGGCTGGCCGGATCCCAGCACCACCAGTTGCGCGTTGGTTTCGCTCACCAGCGACGGCACCACCTGATCGAGCAACTCCAGCCCCTTCTGTTCCACCAGTCGTGACACAATGCCCAGCAGGGGTCGCTCCGGAGCGACCGGGAGCCCGAACGCGCGCTGCAACGCACGCTTGCACTCCACCTTGCCGACCATGTCATCGGCATCGTACGGCTCGATGAGGTGCGGGTCGGTGGCCGGATTGAAGGCGACCGAATCAATGCCATTGAGCACGCCAACCACCCGGTTGCGACGACTGCGCAGCAACCCGTCCAGACGTTCGCCGTACTCGTGCGTCATGATCTCCTGCGCGTACGTCGGACTGACGGTGCTGATCACGTCGCTGAACGCGATGCCACGCGCCATGGCGTTGAACGACCCGGCGATACCCGGTCCGATGGCGTCCTCGATCATGCCGCGGTCGCTGAGCCCGGTCAACGCCAACGAGCGCGTACTGAACTGTCCCTGGTAGGCGAGGTTATGAATGGTGAACACGGTGGCGATGTGTCCAAACGTGTACGAGTACATCGTCTTCATGTAGTTGGCCAACAGCGCCGTATGCCAGTCATGACTGTGCACCACCTCGGGTTGCCATCCTTCGACTTCACGCAAGTGCTGCATGAGCGCCAGGATGCCGCGTGTGAACAGGATGAATCGGCGATCATCATCGTGCTCGCCGTAAATGGCGCTCCGCTCGAATGCCGCTGGAATGTCCAGCAGGTACGTGGGCACCGCGCTATCGGTCAATCGCCACACGCGGAGCTCCTCCGAGCCACTGCCAACCGGCAGAAACGTGGCAGCGATCGGTCCTTCCATCGGCACCCCCCGCTCCCGCAGTTCGCGATAGCGGGGCATCACCACGCGTACGTCGTGGCCGGCCGAGCGGAGTGCGGCGGGGAGCGCACCGGCGACATCGGCCAGGCCTCCGGTCTTGATGAACGGGGCTACTTCTGCAGCGGCGAACAGGACGTGCATGGGCGGACGGGCAGGCGGTTATCGTGACGGGCACAGCCGAATCGGGTACTGCGCCAATGTACGTGATACCACACCCTTCCGCCGCTTGCACCCGTTCAACATGATTCTGGTATGACGCCCCTGCATCGCCACGGAACGCTGGCGCGCACCGCCATGGCCTATGTACTGGCCGGCGGGCGCGGCTCTCGCCTGTATGAACTCACCGACCGCCGCGCGAAGCCCGCGGTCTATTTTGGCGGTAAAACCCGCATCATCGACTTTGCCCTGTCGAATGCGCTCAACTCCGGAATTCGCCGTATTGGCGTGGCCACCCAGTACAAGGCGCACAGCCTGATCAGGCATTTGCAGCGTGGCTGGGACTTCTTCCGGCCGGAGCGCAACGAAAGCTTCGACATCCTGCCGGCCAGCCAGCGCGTGTCTGAAACGCAGTGGTACGAAGGGACCGCCGACGCGGTGTTCCAGAACATCGATATCATCGAGGCGTACCACCCGGAGTTCATGGTCGTCCTGGCCGGCGACCACGTGTACAAGATGGACTACGAGCTGATGCTGCAGCAGCACGTGGACCAGGGTGCCGACGTGACCGTGGGTGTGCTGGAGGTGCCGCGACTTGAAGCGTCAGGATTTGGTGTGATGCACGTGGACGCGAGCGATCGCATTGTCTCGTTCCTGGAGAAGCCGGCCGACCCGCCGGGTATTCCCGGCAATCCTGACATGGCGCTGGCCAGCATGGGGATTTATGTCTTCAACACCGCGTACCTGTTTGAGCTGCTGCGTCGTGATGCGGCCGACCCCACGTCCAGTCGCGATTTCGGCAAGGACCTCATCCCCTATGTCGTGGCGCACGGCAAGGCGGTGGCGCATCGCTTCAGCACCTCGTGTGTAAAGGCGGAGTCGGAGGTGGAGGCCTACTGGCGTGACGCAGGCACGGTGGACGCCTACTGGGAAGCCAACATCGATCTTACCAGCGTGACGCCGTCGCTCGACCTCTACGATCAGAACTGGCCCATCTGGACGTACAGCGAGATCACGCCGCCGGCCAAGTTCGTGCACAATGAAGACAGTCGACGAGGTCTCGCGCTCAACTCGCTCGTGTCAGGTGGCTGCATCGTGTCGGGCGCGCGTATTCACAAGACGCTGCTGTTCACCGGCGTCAAAGTGCACTCGTGGGCCTATCTGGACGGCGCCGTCGTGCAGCCCTATGTGGACATCGGTCGCTCGGCACGTCTGCGAAACGTGGTGATCGACCGTGGTACGCGCATTCCGGCGGGGCTCGTGGTGGGCGAAGACGCGACGTTGGACGCCAAACGATTCCGACGGACCGACAAGGGCAGGGTGCTGATCACGCAATCGATGATTGACAATCTGGGAAAGTAGCGTCGAGCCCGTTCGGGCGATTGCCAGATGCCGCCTACTTCGCCAACATCGCGGCCAACGCCGACGCGAGCTCTTCCGAATAGCGCCCGTTGCCGTGCCACAGCACGCGGCCTCCGCGCGCCACCAGATATATCCGGATCTGGCTTTCACTGTCGATCCCCAGCGCCTGCTTGAACGGGGACTTGTCGATGTACAGGGTGATGGTGGCTTCGCGGGTTGCACGTTCCGGAATGCCCCGAGCCATGCCGCCATCAATGACCCCGCGCATGAACCGGTAGCCCCGATTGAGCGTCGGCAACTCGTACACGCGCACATCGCTTCGGCGGGCCGTCGTTTCACGGAGAAAGGGCAGCCACGTGTCGACATCGTTCTGCTGCTCACGCTTGAAGGCCACCAGCACGACGTTGAAATCGCCCCCGAAGTCGGCAGGTAACGAGAATTTGCGACCCTCGAGATTGGACCCCGAGACGGATGGGAACAGGCGCGCGGAGTCGGCCGCCTGTTGATAGGGCGGCTGTCCGAGGGACACGCGGGGAATTCCAGACGAGAGGGCAAGCAGCAGCGCCACGGCGACCTTCATGATCGGTAAACCCTGTGAAGCGACGTGGTGTTCCCCCCGCGCCTACTTAGGGGTATCGGCCCGCTCGGCCTGCCGTTTGGCGTTGAACCGCTGCGCCTCCCCAATGCGCTCGACCTCCAGTGCGACGGCATCCACCGACTGCTGCAGTAACTCAATCCGCTCGTCCGTCGGCCCAGCGCGCTGCTGGATGTCAGGTTCCGCACCCCTGAACAGCCTCCAGACGGCGTACACCCCCAACAGCGTGAGCACCACGTGCAAGCCGGCATGCGACCACTCACTCAGCATGGCGGCATACCCGGCCCCGCCCAGATTCACCAGGGTGAACACGACTGCGACACCACGCCACATTTTGACCCGTCGAACCATGAGGCACTCCTGTCAGGTGGGGAGAATCATCCATACGGACATGCGGATTCGGGGGTTTCCGTGTACCACAGTGTCGCGCCGATCGGCGCTCATGCATTGTTCAGGTGAGGCACGGTTCACCCGATTCTGTCCAACCCGATGATACCGATTCCCACATCGATGCTCACTGGCGCGGCCGCCACGCTTGGCGGTGCCCTGGTGATGCTCGGCTGGCGAATGCGCGAGACGCAGCGGCCGGTGACGGTACCCCTCATCGTGATTCCGCCGCTGGGGATGAGCACCGGTTTCTGCATGTTTCTCTATCCGCCGTCGAGGATTCCGCTCAGCTGGGCGTTGGGTGCATTCGCGCTGGGCGCCCTGGTGCTGGCCGAGCCGTTGCGGCGATCATCGCGACTGGAGTGGCGTGGCACTGACATTGTCCTCAGGCGCTCACGCGCATTTCTGTGGATCCTGGTGGGGCTCGTGGCCGCGCGCTTCGCACTGCGCGGATACATCGGCCATCTCGTGTCACCGATGCAGACGGCCGGTGTGCTGTTTGTGCTGGCGTTCGGGATGATTTCCCGGTGGCGAGTCAGCATGTACATGGAGTATCAGCGGCTGGTACGCGCGGGTCCTGCCATCGCCACCTGATCGCTGTCCCGGGTTGGGGGAATTGTCGGCAAGCGACGCCGTGGGGCTGTATGTTCTCGTCGGCCCCGCTGCCCGCCTCACAAACTCCCCCCCGCCCATGCTCCGTCGACTGCTCTCCGTCGCACTCTGCGCCGTTTCTCTGGCTGTCACGCTCGCTGCGCAGACCAAGCCCTGATCACGCCGAAAGACCTCGGCAAGTGGGAATCCCTGGGAGCCACGCGGCTGTCGCCAAACGGCGCGTATCTGTCGTACGGGATCACGCGAGGCAATGAGGAGAATGAGCTGCGTGTGCGCGCCAGCGCGCGCGATTCCACGGTGGTCATTCCGTACGGGTTGAGCGCCTCCTTTTCGGCCGACTCCAGGTGGCTCGCGTATCTGGTTGGTGTGGCGCCGAAAGAGCGGGACCGATTGCTGAAGGACAAGAAGCCGGTGCGCAACGCCTTCGCGCTTCGCAACCTCACCACCGGTGAGACCATCACCATTCCCGACGTCAGCGCGTTCACCTTCAATCCGTCTGGCGGGTTTGTGTCGGTTACGAAGTACGCCGCCGAGGGGAAGAAGACCAACGACGTGCTGGTGCTGGATCTGGCAAAGGGTACGCGGTTGTTGTTCAGCAACGTGGTGGAGCAGCAGTGGAGCGACGCAAAGCCGTTGTTCGCGTTCACAGTGTTGGTGGACGGTGGGGCCGGAAACGGCGTGCAACTGTATGACGGCGCATCGGGTTCCGTTCGCGTGCTGGAGTCCGCGCCCAACGTGTACCGCGCGCTCTCGTGGCGGCCCAAGTCGGACGACCTGGCCGTGTTGCGCTCCAATGTGCAGAAGGAATTCGCCGATACCGCGCATGTGATTCTCGTCTGGAGCGGAGCGGGCTCGGCGGCGTCGACGCCACGCACGCTGGATGCGGCCACGGCGACGACATTTCCGACGAGCGTGCGCATTGCCGACTATCGGCGTCCGACGTGGTCGCGTGACGGACGCACGCTGTACTTCGGCGTGCGGCAACGTGAACCCGTGGCTGATGCGCCGAAGAAGAGTGACGAAAAGGTGTCCGACGTGGAGATCTGGCACACCAACGATGTGCACGTGATCCCCGATCAGCGGAGCTCCGAACAACGCGATCTGCGCGCCACCATGCTTGCCGCGTGGCGGATGCAGGATGGCACGGTGGTGCAATTGGGCAGCGATCCCAATGAGGCGACAGCCGTGCTGGAGGGCGACGCCCTCGCCACGGAAGTCGATCGCAAACCCTATCCGTTTGGCCAGAAGTTTGGTCGGCGCGATCAGGACCTGTGGACGGTGGACATTGCCAGCGGTAGTCGCAAGAAGTTGCTGACGAAAGTGCGCGAGCTGTTCCCGGCCGATCCCACGGGCAAGCGCGTGCCGTGGTTTGATGGTCGTGACTACTGGGTGGTGGATGTGTCCAGTGGTGCACGCACGAACCTGACCGCGACATTGCGGGCATCCAAGGGTGTCGACTTTGTCGATCGCGCCGACGACCATCCCAGCGATGTCTTGCCGTCCATCGGATCGCCAACGTGGACCAGGGACGGGGCCACGATGCTGGTGAACTCTGCGTACGACGTGTGGGCGCTGGCGCTTGACGGCTCCGGTGGCCGTAGACTCACCGATGGCGCGCGCGAGCAGTTGGAGCATCGCGTGGTGTCGTTCGTCGGATTTGGCGCATCGGCGGCCGATCGCGCGGTGGATCTCGCCAAGCCCGTGTATCTCGCGCTGTACGGCACGCGCAGCAAGAAGAGCGGATACGCACGCCTGATGCCCAATGGCGACGTGCAACGACTGGCGCTGGCCGATGCATCGATTGCGAGTTTGTCCAAGGCCGACAGCACCGATCGCTATGCCTTCGTTCGACAGTCGTTTGAGGAGTCGCCCAACGCGTATGTTGCTGGCGCCGACCTGGCCACTCCACAGCGTTGGTCGGAGACGAATGCCTTCCAGAAGGAGTATGCCTGGGGGAAGGCCGAGCTGATGAATTTCACCAGCACCATCGGGAAACCGTTGCAGGCCATTCTGTACTACCCGGCCAACTACGATGCGAAGAAGAAGTACCCAATGATCGTGTATACGTACGAGTTACTCTCGCAGGGGCTGCACCGGTATATCGTGCCGCGCGAGAACGACTACTACAATGCCAACGTGTTCACGCAGAACGGGTACTTCGTGCTTATGCCGGACATTGTCTTCCGTCCGCGCGAACCTGGCATTGCCGTGCTGCACTCGGTGGAGGCGGCCGTGAAGTCGGTCATTGCTCGCGGGTTGGTGGACCCGGCCAACATCGGCCATTGCGGTCACTCGCAGGGCGGTTATGAGGCCTACTATCTGGCCACGCACAGCACGCTGTTCAAGACGGCCGTGGCTGGTGCGGGCATTACCGACATGTGGAGCTTTGCGGGACAGATGCACTGGAGCAACGTCCCCGAGTTTGATCACTGGGAGACAGGGCAGTTCCGCATGCAGGTGGCCCCGTGGGAAGATCCCCAGGCGATGATTCGCAATTCGCCGCTCAACCGCGTGCAGGTGATGGCGGCCAAGAGCATCCTCATGGAGATTGGCGGCGAAGATCCCACGGTGGACATGCGGCAGGGTGTGGAGTTCTACAACTACGCGCGTCGCGCCGGCAAGGATGCCGTCATGCTGCTGTACCCCGGCGAAGGCCACGGCCTGGGCAAACGCGAGAATGCCATCGACTATGAGCGACGCATTCTGCAGTGGTTTGCCCACTACCTGAAGGGCGAGACGTCGGCCAAGTGGATCACGGACGGTCAGACCTGGCTGCAACGCAAAGCCCTGCTGGACGCGAACAAGTAGCGCGAGTCGCGAAACAACAATCGGGGCGCCGCGAGCTGCGCGGCGCCCCGATATGCATGGTGGCCGTTAGTTGGAGCGACCTTTCGACATCATGCGTCCAATCATGCCGCCCGCACCGCCGCCAACGGCGCCCGAGATCAACGGGAAGAGGATTTGGACAATCTGGAAATCAGGCCACTGGCCAGTGGCAACGGCCGCCAGTCCGCCCACGACACTGCTCACGCCGCCGGCGATGGCACCGTTGGTCGCCGTCGTGCCGGCCGCCGCTCCAGGCGCACTGCGGGCAACCATGGCCCCGGTGACCGTCGCCAGCAGCGTGCCGCAGATGGCGTAGAAGTTCGGCATCGCGGAGACCGCTGGCACGTACTTGCCGATGACTACCATCAGGGCCTGCATCACGATACCGGTGATCGTGGACTTCATGAGCGGGTTCGATCCCATTGGACGGCTCCGGGCTTGGGTGAGTGCTGACGAGCCGAAGGCTCTTGTGTGTTGAGACAACGGTCCCTCCCGGACGGTTCGCTGTCAATATTCGAAGGCCCACTGACACTCGCGCCACCACGGCCCCCGCAATCATGCCGATCATGCCCGCTCCCAGAAAGATCAAACTTACGTCGCAGCTCACGCTGTCCTACGTCGACGTTGGGGACCCTCGGGCGAGGGACGTTCTGGTTCTCATCCCCGGTCTCAGCGACTCGTGGCGGAGTTACGAGCGCGTTCTTCCACTCCTGCCTGCATCGATCCGGACCATTGCCATTTCGCCGCGGGGCCACGGGGATTCGGACAAGCCGCAAACGAACTACGCTGTCCACGACTACGCGAAGGATCTGGGGCTGCTTGTCGACGCTCTCGCGCTTCCCAAGGTGGTCGTTGCAGGCCACTCCTCAGCCTCCCTCGTCGCGCGGCGATTCGCGCTCGATCACGCGGAACGAGTCGCCGGGGTGATCCTTGAGGGCTCGTTCGTCAGGCTCGGCGATCACGCGGCCTCTGTGGGAGCGGCGTTTGCTGCACTGAAGGATCCGGTCGCGCGCGACTTCGTACGCGACTTCGTTGGTGAAACGTTCGCGCGCCCCATCTCAAGCCTACCTGAACGCAATGATCGAAGAGAGCCTCAAGGTGCCAGCGCGGGTGTGGCGTGAGACGTTCGCGTCGCTGCTGGAGTCCAACGACTCGGCCGAGCTCGCGGCGCTTCGCATGCCGACGCTGCTCGTGTGGGGCGACAGGGACACGATCATCGACCGGGAGGCTACCGAGTTCCTTGCTCGCTCGATCCCGTCGTCCAGCCTCCTGGTGTTTGAGGGCGTCGGACACACACCGCACTGGGAGGATCCGGAGCGGTTCTCGCGAGGCGTCGTCGCCTTCGTGGAACAGTGCGTCCACGACTAACCTGACCCCGTCGACCACGCCTCGCGCGGATACCAGCTAGCCCTTACTGACGCCAGACCATAGTGCGCGAGGAGCGCGTCGTATCCCGTGGTAGTATCTTGACGGCCACGTCGCGTCCGATTCGCGAAGCGCAGTAGCGCCAGTCGCGTGCGGTCTCCCCTCATACTGCTTCCATCCCCGCGTGACCCTTCTCTCTGTATCCAACGTCGGCGTGTCCTTCGGCGCCACGGAACTGTTCAAGGACATCACCTTCACCGTCGCCCAGGGCGAGCGGTGGGGCATCATCGGTCGCAACGGCGCGGGCAAAACGTCCATCTTCAAGGTCATCACCGGCGATCTGCAGCCCAATGTGGGGAGCGTCGCGCGCAAGCCGGGACTCCGGCACGCGCTGCTCGATCAGCACCGAGCCTTTGAGGGCGCCACCACGGTGTGGGAAGCGGGCGCTGCTGCCTGGCGCGAAGTCATGGCGCTCGAGCAACGCATCGCCGAGCAGGCCCTCGAACTGGGTGACATGGGCGAGCAGGTCACGGACGAATTCCTCGAACGGTTCGGGCGCGACCAGGAGCGATTCGCCGACATTGGCGGATACATCTATCACGCGCGCGTGGACGCCGTGCTGCAGGGTCTCGGCTTCGACGCCGAGGAATCGAAGACGCGGCTGGTGTCGACGCTGTCGGGCGGGGAGCGAGGACGTGTCGGCCTGGCGGCGCAACTCATCGCACCGGCCGATCTGCTGCTGCTGGACGAGCCCACTAATCACCTCGACCTCGACACCACCACCTGGCTCCAGGAGTGGCTGAGCGAGGCCGACGAGACAGTGATTGTCGTGTCGCACGATCGCGCCTTCATGGACGCGGTCTGCACCAACATTCTGCACGTCGAGGCGAAGTCGAGCGAATCGTACAAGGGCAACTACAGCCAGTTCGTGCCACAGCGTGCCGAACGACGGCTCACGCGCGAGCGCGAAATGGAGAAGCAGCGCGCGTATGTGAAGAAGGAAGAGGAGTACATCCGTCGCAACATCGCGGGCGTGAACTCATTTCAGGCCAAGGGCAAACGCAAACGTCTGGAACGGCTGCCCCGCCTCGCGCCGCCACCCGGCGATCCGGCCGCCATGACGCTGCACTTCGAAGTGGCGGAGCGCGGTGGCGATCAGGTGACGGCCATCAACGAGCTGCGCGTGGAGGTGCCGGGCCGCGTGCTGGTGGAGAACTTCACCGCCGTGCTGCGACGCAACGACTTCGTCGCGCTCGTGGGCCCCAACGGCGCGGGGAAGTCGTCATTCATCTCCACCATCCTCGGCGATCGCGCGCCGGCGCATGGCGAGGTACGCGTGGGCGGCTCCATCACGCCGGCCTGGTTCCGGCAGGACCTGTCGGATCTCCCGCTGCGCGTGTCGCTCTTTGATGCGATTCAGGATCAGCGGCCGCTCTGGGGCCGCGGGAACGTGCAGAATCATCTTGGCGCCTTCGGCTTTAGTGGGGACGAGGTGTTCCGTGAAATTCATACCTTGAGCGGTGGCGAACGGGCCCGCATGGCGCTCGCGCTGATGACACTGGCGAACGCAAACCTGCTGGTGCTGGACGAACCCACCAACCACCTCGACGTCGAGAACATCGAAGTGCTCGAGGACGCGCTCGACGAGTACGAAGGCACGGTGTTGCTGGTGAGTCATGACCGTGCGTTCCTGCGTGAGGTCGCCACGCGTGTGTGGTCGTTTGACGGCACACGACTTGTTGACTTCGACGGCCCGTTCGTTGAGTGGGAAGCGGATCGCGCACGTCGAGCCAGGAGCGGGTCTGGACTCGCCTCAAACCCACCGTAAGTGTCCGCCTTCTCCTCCCTAAATCGCGCCGTATTCAACACGCAAATTGGTTTTCAGGAGATATGCCGACGACAGTCCGAAACACTCGCGCAACTTCGCAACGATGGGGCGGTGGAGAGGCGCTCGGTGTTCAATTCTTCGCCCTTGCCGTGATCGCTTGCAGTTCCGTAAACCAATTCTGTACGACGAGGTATCGCGAGGCCTGCGCGCCGGGGGTGCTCGCAGGTGGATTGGAAGGGAGGTCCGGAAGCGTGACGACGAACCGCTTGCCATCAGGATGGAGATCCCAGTTCTCCACGCCGCCGCTGACGGCGAGCGACAGCAGAAACTCGGGCGCACGCACGACGACCGCAGGCGTCCGGTCAATGCGCGCACGGAAGAGCGAGTCACCGGCCGCAGCGAACGACTTCCAGTAGTAGACATACTTCCCGTCCCGCGACCATCGTACCCCCTGCCCAGACGTGGAGGATACTTGCCACTTGCCCTTCGGAATGGGGAAGTCGCGGATCCAAATCTCGGGCGAGCCTGACTCACTGGAGGTGAATGCCGCGAGTGTGCCGTCCGGCGACACTCTGGCAGTGGTCTCATTCCATGCTCCGTCGGCGTATGGCTGTGGGGTTCCGCCACCTTTCATCGCGTAAGTGAAAATGTCCCACCCGCCGGTGCCGATCGCGTTGAACAGCACAGTGTCACCGCGAAACCAATCGCTGGGTACTTCGCGCCGGACTTGCGGATGGACCAACTGCTCGGATCCGCTGTTATCGGCCGGCTTGACGAAGAGATCGGACCGATTGCTTCCGCCGACCTCCTTCACGAAGAGCATGCGCGTCCCGTCGGGAGACCAGACTGCATTCGTGTTGTCATCGGCGAACGTGAGGCGGACATCGGTCTTTGTGGCGAGATCGAACGTATGAATATCGCGGTCAATGCCTCGGTTGGCCCACACCTGATAGGCAATCGCTCCGCGGTTGGGCGCAAACCGCGGCAGGGCGTATGTGCCTGAGGGAATCTGAATCGGCGCGATGACCCCAGTGAAGTCGACGAGCGCGAGACGGTTTGGAACCTGACCACCCGTCCGGAGGTTCGGCGTTCCCTCGTGATACACGAGCACGCCATTGCTTGACACGGAGTAGCCACGTTGCCCGACCGCCGCCGCGACCCTGTCGAGCAGCATGAACGGCTGGCCTGTGGTGACATGGCGGCGGAGGTCGAACGGGACCGCGAAGAGGCCGCCGGATTCCGCGATGTAGAGCACGTGCCCCGTGGCAATGTAGGCGGGATGCACGGCATGCTGGGCGAGAACGGTGACCGAGTCAGTCGCGAAGGTGAGCACTGACACGCCCTCGGCGTTGCTGAACAGAAGCCCGGAGCCATCGGGCAGCAGGAAGGAGTAGCGCTCCGCGGCCGCGGTCTTGGCCAGGAACTCCGGCGTGCCGCCCGTCGCCGAAATGCGGTAGATACCCTTGGGGCCACCCGAGTAGACGATCTTGTCGTCGGTGCCCCAGTGCAGGTAGGTGCCGGGCACGACGCCGAGGTGCAGGAGATTCATCGTCGTTCCTCCCTTCAGCTCCATCCGCACCAGCGTGCCGTCCGTCTGGCCGCGGCGAAAGGCCATCGACCGGCTGTCCGGCGAGAAGGTCGGCGACGCGTTTGCGCCTTCGGTCCCCGGCACCTTGTGAAAGTCGCCGTCGCCATCGAGGCGGCGAACGTAGATAGTCGGCGGGTCGGTGCCCAACACGCCGACGAACGCCAGCGTCGACCCGTCTGGCGAGATCACGACGTCACTGCTGGCGAGCGGTGTCGCCGTGCCAACCGCGAGATCGAGGCGCGTGACGGGAGCCGGGTGCGCGCGCTTGGTCCAGAGCCAACCCGTGGTACCGAGCGCGAGGAGCAACGCCATCAGCAGAGGCACAGCGGCGCGCTGTTTCCATGACGCACTGCCGCTGGCAATCTGCGCGGACGTGGTTGTCGTGAAGGCGGAATTCTTCAGCGCCTCACTGAACTTCGCCGCGCTCTCGAAACGGTCGGCCGGAACTTTCTCCAGCGCCTTGGCGAGTGCAGCCGACACATTCGGCGGCACCGACTTGCGCAGTGTCGTCACCGGCTGCGTGGGCTCCGTGATGATCTTCATGATGATCTGCTGCGCGGAACCGCCGAGGTGTGGCGGTTGCCCGGCGAGCATTTCGTACAGCACACTGCCCAGCGAGTACACGTCACTGCGCGCGCTGATGTCCTTCTCGGCGGTGGCTTGCTCGGGCGACATGTAGTGCGGTGTGCCGAGACTCAGGCCGGTTTCCGTCGTGCGCCCACCGGCCGCAGCGGACACGGCCAGCGCGATACCGAAGTCGGCCACCATCGGCCGACCGTTCGCCAGCAGAATATTCTCCGGCTTGATATCGCGGTGAATGACGCCGCGCGTGTGGGCGTAATGCAGCACGTCGGCCACATCGGTCGCGATGTGCACGGCCTCGTCCACGCCGAGCTGTGTTTCGCGATCGAGCTTTGCGCGCAACGTCTCGCCGTCGATGAACGGCATCACGTAGTACAGGAATCCGTCCGCCTCGCCACTATCGAACAACGGCAAGATATGCGGATGCTGCAGCGCCGCCGTGGTCGTGATCTCCTGCACGAAGCGCTCGGCGCCGAGTACGGCAGCGAGCTCTGGCTTCAGCACCTTGAGTGCGACGCGACGCTTGTGCTTGAGATCCTCGGCGAGGTACACCGTGGCCATGCCGCCCTGCCCCAGCTCGCGCTCGATGCGGTAGCGATCAGCCAATGCGGCGGTGAGCCGTTCGGCGACCGCGCTCATGGCGGCACCTTGGCCTTCAGCTCTTCAAGGAAGTTCTCCACCACCACGAGCTTCCGGCGCAGCTGACTCTCACGGGCTCGCAACATGATGAAGCCTTTGCTTTCCGGCGCGACATCCCAATCGCTGATGCCTTGCAGCGAGAACAGCACTTGCGAGGCGCCGACGGCGAACGTCCGGCCGGGAATGACGGCGGTGCTCACCAACTCGCGCTTCGCATTGGCGAAGAAGATCTCTCGACCGTCGCGCGACCACTTGGGCCGCGAGCCTCCGCCGGTTGAGATCGGGGTGAGAGATTCCTTCGTGTTCGGGAACGGGCGGACATACACTTCGTAAACCCCGCTCACATTGGATTCGTAGAGCAGCCAGCGTCCATCGGGTGAGACCGACGGGTTGTATTCGGCAAATGGACTGTCGACGAGCGGCACGCGCGTCGAATCACGGCCCAGACGAATACCAAAGATGCCGGGTGTGAGCGCCTCACCGCCCACGAGGTTCCGGCTGGCGGTCTGGAAGACGACCCATTGGCTGTCGGCACTCCACGAGCCCGCACTGGCGCGATCGACCAGCAAGACCGGGGCGGTGCTGCTCCCGTCCGATCGCACCATTCGCAGTGCATTTCCATGTCCGATGAACTGCGATACGTACATGAGCTGCGCGCCATTCGGGTGCCACTGGGGCGCGCGGTCAACGCGATCGAAGGTCACCTTGGAAAGCGGCCCGTCGCGTCGACCCAACTGCTTCACCCATACATTCTCGCCGCCGGACTCGACGATCGTGATCGCCAGCCGCGTACCGTCCGGCGAAAGGGGCAAGTGTCCCGAACTCCTCAACCCAGGTGGAATCGACTGCCGTGAAGTCGCCTGTTCGTGTCGCCCACACGACGGTGCGCTCCAACGCACCCGTTCCGGTGCCGTACCAGAGGGTTCCCGTCCCTGAGACCGCCATTTCGACTCCACCGCCGCCCAACCGAATGGTGATGCCTTCCGCGAGCGCAACAGTGGCGCCGTTGATTTCCATGCGATCTTGATCGAAGGGCGCGACCATCAGCACGCCTCCGGCGGTGACGTAGAGGAGGTGGCCCGTCGGGAGGTAGCGCGCGAAGACACCGCGCACGAGGATGTGATGCTTGCGAGTCTTGAGGTCGAGCACGGCAATGTCGTTGGTGCTCGAAATATTGACGCCGGGTCCGCCCCGATCGACCGTCATCAAGATGCCGCGACCGTTAGGCAGCGCGTCGGGCCAGTTGTGCTGGAACTCGCCGGACGCGGAATCGAGCGTGGAGACGGCCTCCGACGCGCCACCTGTCGCGAGGACGCGGCGAAGCGGGCCAACCCCGCTCCCATCGAAGTAGATGAAGCCATCGTATCCCCAGGTCGCGCCTGGTCCGCCTACATTGGCTGACGTCACGAGCCTCGGCGGCCCCCCGGCAAGCGATACAACCTTGATCTCGGCGTTGCCGGCCGTCCCGCTCATGAAGCCAACCTGCAATCCATCAGGCGAGAAGAACGGATTGAATGCGCGCTCCGTACCGTCCAGTTCTGTGACCGTCAGGCGGTCACGCTGCTTCTCCATCAGCCGATCGTTCGGCCCCACCCACACGAACGTCGAGCCATTCGGCGACACGGCCATGGGCGACCACTGGGTGGTGCCCAGACCCTTGCCTTCGGGCAACTCGATCTGGTAGCGCGAAACCGCCAGTGGTGGCGCCTCGCGCCGGAAGGCCCACACGGTCGTCAGCGCAAAGAGCACCGCCAGCGCCGCGGCAGGAATCGCAATGCGCTGGCGCCAGGTCACGGATCGCGTGGCTGAGTCGCTCACTGCGCTGCCATCGACGACGGCAAACGCGGGGTTGCCAAGCGCATCGGCGAACTCCCTGGCGCTCGCAAACCGATCGGCTGGCAGCTTCTCCAAGGCCTTCGCCAGGGCCGCTGCAACATTCGCCGGCACCGACTTCCGGAATTTCGTCACCGCCTCCACGGGCTCAGCGATGATCTTCATGATGATCTGCTGCGCGCTCGCGCCCGTGTGCGGCGGACTCCCCGCCAACATCTCGTACAACACGCTGGCCAGCGAGTACACGTCGGAACGACCGGTGATCTCCTTCTCCGCCGTCGCTTGCTCGGGACTCATGTAGTGCGGTGTGCCGAGACTGAGCCCGGTCTCCGTCATGCGCCCGCCTGCAGCAGCCGACACCGCGAGCGCGATGCCGAAGTCCATCACCATCGCCCGCCCGTCGTGCAGCAGAATGTTCTCGGGCTTGATGTCGCGGTGAATGACGCCGTGGCGATGCGCGTAGTCGAGCGCGTCGGCGACTTCCCGCGCAATGCGCACTGCTTCGTCGACACCGAATTGCGTTTCGCGATTGAGTTTCTCGCGAATGGTCTCGCCCTGGATGTAGGGCATGACATAGAACAGGAACGAATCCGCCGTGCCCGAATCAAACAGCGGCAAAATGTGCGGATGGCTCATCGCCGCCGTGGTCTTGATCTCCACCACGAATCGCTCGGCGCCGAGCACCGCGGCCAGCTCCGGCTTGAGCACCTTGATCGCGACCTTCCGCTCGTGCTTCAGGTCCTCGGCGAGATAGACTGTGGCCATACCCCCGGCCCCGAGCTCGCGCTCAATGCGGTAGCGGCCCGTGAGCGCGGCATTCAGGCGATCCGTCTGTGTCACTTTCTTTCTGTCCCGCGAAGCAGCCTGCTGAAGTTGGACACGACGGTGATCTCGCCTGCTTCGGCTATCCCTTGCACTTCGGTGATGGCGAAGCGGTTGCCGTCCGGGAAGACATCGACCATGAGCGTGCCACCTGCAGAGACGGAGACGTCGAACAGTCGATTCACCGATGCGACGGCGACACCAAGCTCGCGCTCGATGCGGTAACGGCCGAAAAGGGCCGTGTTGAGTCGGTCGGTCCGGGACGCCGGGGAAGGCACGGCCTCTAACATGCCGCACAAACCCCGTTCCCGCGAGCGGCGCGTCGCGTGCAACAGCCGCGCGCTCGTGCTCTGGAGCCGCGGATGCAATGACGGAGGGCGCCCCCGTGGGAGCGCCCTTCGTGTACGCCGAGTTGCGTGACGCGACTACTTCGACGCCGTCGCCAGCCGCCTGATTTCGCTGGCCATCGTGCGCACGCGGCAATCACCGTGGTACGCTCGGCTGCGAGGCCGGTGCCGCGTACCAGTTGGTCCAGGTACGACCGCACCACCACGAATGCCGCCGGCCACGTCATCTGCTCGTTCGGGTTCAAGTTGGCGGGCAATCACACCGCCGACACTTCGTTGCGCGGAGCGCCGTGCTCAAGCCCTCGCCGACGGACCGCTGGTCGTGATCGAACGGATTCGTGGCGTCTTGAATTCGCTGGTCAGCGCAGCAATATGATCAGGCCCGATCCCGCAGCAACCGCCGAAAATGGAAGCGCCCAGCTGTTGCCAGTCATGCGACTTCCTGACCAGTTCATCCGGCGAGATCACGTCGATGAATTCCCAGTCCGGTGACTTGAAGTAACCGCACTCAGGATACGTGGCGATCGGGCCCGTCCAGTGCTTTCGCAAAATCGTCAGCGCTTCATCTGTGTTGTTCGGTGAGGTGTGCATCACCATCATCACCTCGGGCGTGAGCGCCGCCAGCGTGCGCGCGATATCGTCGAAGTCGCAATCATCACGCCCCCATCCCTGCAACGTGCCGTCCTTGCCGCGCTCGGCCGACAGGCCAATCCACAACGGCAATTCGGTGGCGAGTGCCGCTTCGCTGGCCCACACCGCGTAGTCGGTGTCCCTCATCAACTCCATCATGATGAGATCACAGCCGCTGGCCCTGAGTCCGTTCGCCTTGGCCTGGAACAGGGCGCGCGCGTCGTGCTCGCTGAGCACGAAGTTCAGGTTGTTGCGATCGGTGCCTGCCGCCATCGGTCGCATCGTCGACATGGAGCCCGCAACGCATACCTCGGTTCCGACCGTCGCTTCCCGCGCCAGAGACACGGCGATGGCGTCAATGTGCGCGACATCACTGAACCTTCCGATGTGGCTGAACAGGATCGGGCTGGTCGCAAAGGTGTTCGCCGTGATGATGTCGGCACCCGCGTGGATGTAATCACGATGCACCGTGCGCACGATGTCCGGATGCGTGAGGTTGGCATCCGCGCACCAAGTGTCGCCGCTCATCGGCGCACCGCGCCGCTGAATGTCGGTGCCCGTGCCGCCATCGAGGATGATGATGTCGTGGCACCGCAGCTTGTCGGCAATGCTGGTGTAGCTCATACGGAGACTGCTCATAGGAAGATCAAGACGAGAGAATGGGTCCAGTCGATCACGCCCTCGACGGTGCAATCGCTTCGGCGACCAGTCGTTGCAATGACGAAGGGCGCCCGCGTGGGAGCGCCCTTCGTGTACGCAGACTTGCGTGACGCGATTACTTCGACGCCGTCGCCAGCCGCCTGATCTCGCCGGCCATCGTGCGCACGCGGGCGCCATCCTTGGCGCCCTTCGCGTCGCCATCGACCTGCAGCGCCAGCGCGTTCAGCGCAGCCGCGCGCGCCAGGCCCGACTTCATCTCCGCCGCATCAAGCGCCGCGGCAATCGCCGTGGTGCGCTCGGCCGCGAGGCCAGTGCCGCGTACCAGCTGGTCCAGGTACGACCGCACCACCACGAACGCCGCCGGCCACGTCATTTTGGGCTGGCTCTGCGGGTTGTAGTCCGTGAAAGTCACCAGCTTCGCCGCGGCGAGTTCGTTTGCGGTCAGCTGCGGGCTCGGCGTGAGCTCATAGACGTCCAGCCCGCGATCGATCTCCGACGAATAGATCATTCCGTTCCAGTAGTAGGCGCCCCACGAACCACCGATGGTGTTGCGGCTGCGACCACCGCTGGCTGCCAGGGCGGCGGCACCTGCGGCCGAGGGCACGTCCACCGGCGACGGCGGATCGAGCGAGCCGCGATCGTAGTAGGCGATTTCGATGACTTTGTCTGCGTCGGTGAAATCCATCACGTTGATGCCGCCCTGATACCAGCCCTGCACGTAGAGATCGCGACCCGGGACCGGGATGATGCCTCCGTTGTGCGAGACACAGTTCTCCTCGGCCGACTGCGCCAACGGAAGCTTGAAGTAGGCCCGTTGAGTTTGCTTCTTCTTGGCATCGAGCGAAATGACCGTGTTGCCGCCCAGCTCGATCATGCTCGAAGCCTGGCACATCGGGCCCGTGCCGCCGCCCCACTCGTCCGTTTGCACCAGCTTCTTGCCGTCGTTGCTGAACGCGGCCGTGTGCCGCCCCTGGAAGTTGTTCGTGTCGGTCAGCGCATCAATCCGGACCGGCTTCTCGGGGTTCGAGATGTCCACGAGGATGGAGTGCGTCGAGCAGGCGGCCGCCAGCAGGTTGCGCGAAGGATATGCGGTCACGTCGTGGCAATTGCGCGGCCCGGTATGCAGAGGTTCGGCTGCCGTGTCGCCCGGGGCGCGACGTCCGCGGCCAGGCGGGCGGTTCGGATCGGTCGGCGCGCAGAATTGCGTGCACTTCGCATCGACATCCAGGCCGGTGAAGATGCGCGCGCCAGGGATCACGACGGCGCGTTCCGGGTGATCGAGCGCTACCTTGATGATGTCGAGCTGATACAGCGAGTTCGTTGGATCGGCCGGATCCGTGCCGTTCTTGCACCCGGCGAGTTCCGTCTCGGGCCGGGCATTGGACTGCCCCGACACGTAGATGTACAGAATGTTGGGATCCTTCGGGCTCGGCACGACGGTGTGCGTGTGCGATCCTTTGCACGTCTGCACGTTCTTCACAAGCTTGGGCGCCTTCGGATTCGACACGTCGTAGATGCGCACCCCCGCCATGTGGTCCTTGGGGTCCTTCACACCTTGGTTCCCGCAATCATTGCGATTCCCCGCGCCCTCGGCGGAGATGAAGAGGAGATTCCCCACGATCGACGGGTCTCCTTGCGACGTGGTGCACTGCACGACCGATGCAACGGCCGGCTTGGCTGGATCGGTGATGTCCCAGATGGTGAAGCCGGCGAAGTTGCCCTGGTAGGCATAGTGCGTGCCGAAGGCGATGTCGGAGTTGGCAAACGTCAGCCCGCGGCTGGTGTCGAACTGCGCCGGCTTATGGGTGTTCGACACGAGTCGCATGTTCAGCGACGCGGTGCCGGCGTCATAGCGCCCCGGCTTGAGATTGTTGCGAGGATCTGCCTTGCTCGGGTACGTCTGCGCCGACGCCACACTTGGCGCGACGACAGTCGCCAGCAAAAGGATCAAGCCACGGACGACACGCATCGGGTCAAACTCCTGTGGTGGGAATGGGACGGGCCGGACGCCGCGAGCGTCGCGTTACCCGGGGCGTTACTTCGGCGGGAGCTGGGAGAGCAAACGTCGCATGACGCCGATCTCGCCGGTCTGTGCCGTCACGACATCGTTGGAAAAAACGGACACATCCACCTCCTGACCGGCGAGCGGGGACGCGAAGAGGTCGCGCACCATTTTCAGCGCGCCCTCGTGGTGCATGATCATGTACTTCAGGAACGTCCGATCAAACTCGACACCCTTCGCCGCCTCGAGCTCCTTGAGCTGCGCTGCCGTCAGCATGCCGTCCATCTGCATGTGCTGCCACGAAGACGTGTCCGGTGCGAACTGCTTGTACCGGCGCAGCCATTCCTGCATGATTTGGATCTCGGGCACCTGCGACTGATCGATCTTACGAGAAAGCTTGAGCACCTGCGGATTGGCGCCGTTGGCCTCGGCCATGCGCGACATGACAATCGCCTGCGCGTGGTGGGCGATCATCCCCTGCATGAACTCGACGTCCGCCTTCGTGTAGCGCGCGCCCTTGGGGATGACGATCTCAGGGCCCATGTGCATGCCCGCCATGTCGTGCCCGCCGCCTTGGGCGGACGCGGACGACGATGCGCCGGCCAGCAGGGTCAAGACCGCGAATGCGACGATCGGGCGTTGGGACATCATGGCGTGTGTGCTCCGTCAATGTGCCGGCCCTGAGAGCGAGCCGGGCGGGAGAGGAAACCGTGGCGTAGGCAACCTACTATACGATACGGCGTGGAGGGGCGCTGCACTAGACGTCGACGTGCGATCACCTCGCCGTGCCTCGCTTGTCGGCTTGCGCGGCGCCAGATGTGCCCTACGTTGAACGGTCCGGCGCGCACGTTGTCGTCAGCATCATGTGGCACTTCACAGGAGCTGGAATTGCGATTACTCGATTCACTCGCCCGCTGCGCCGTGGTCACGGCGGTCGCGGCATGTGCTGCGCTCTCGGTGACGCTGGCGGCGCCAACCGCCGCTGCACAAACGTCCGGCTACTTCATGACGTCCGATAGCGCCAAGCTGTTCTACAAGATCATCGGCCGCGGCCCCGACACGCTCATCGCCATACACGGTGGACCGGGCATGGACCTCGAGTCCATCTACGGGGATTTTGCCGTGCTCGGTGCCAGGCACGTGGTGATCTTCTACGACCAGCGCGGTGGCGGAAAGTCGGAGTTGCCCGCGGACACCATGCGGCTCGTTGCGCAGCGACAGATCCAGGATCTCGACGAGCTGCGGCAGCATTTCAAGCTCGCCAAGGTCACGCTCATCGCGCACTCCTACGGGCCATTGCTGGCGGCGTCGTACGCCCTGGCGCATCCAGATGCCGTCACGCGCATGGTGTTTGTCGGACCCGTGCCGCCGTATCGCGGCGATTTCAGCGCGCGCTACGGCACGGCGCTGAACGCGCGACTCGACAGTGCGCAACGTGCGGCGATGCGCACGGCGTCGCGAGTGCAGAACGATCCGGCGTCGTCCGAGGTGGTGGCGCGCCAGGCGTGTCGTGACTACTGGGCGCTTGGTTTGCGTCCGCGACTGGCCGATCCCGATCGCACGATCACGCTGGTGAAGTCGGACTTCTGCAAGACGGACATCATGGGAATTCGCTACGGCGGTCGTATCGGCAATCGCGTGATCATGGGTTCATTCGGCGTTTGGGACCTGCGTCCGCAACTCAGGACGCTGAACGCGCCGTTGCTGGTGGTGCACGGCGAAGCGGAAACAATTCCGATGGACATGGTGGAGGCATGGGCGACGTCGATGCCGCACGCCACACTCCTGAAGGTGCCGAAGGCGGCGCACTTCACCTACGCCGAGCGTCCGGAGCTGGTGTGGCCCGCCGTGGAGACGTTCCTGTCGGGGAAGTAGCGCGCACGTTCGACGTCCCCGCGCCTGTCCGGCGACGTGCACACTTCTCATCGAGGATTCCGCATCATGGTGACCATCACGGTGGACGGCGGCGTGCTGCATCTGGAAGTTGTCGGCATCGACAAGTTGTGGAGTCTGCGCAGCCACCTCGAGATTCCGCTCGATCACGTGCGCTCAGCGATGCCGGCACCTGACAGTGCGAAGGGGTGGTTTGAGGGACTGCGGCTCGCCGGGACGTTTGTTCCCGGACTCCTCACGGCAGGCACGTTCTATGAAGATGGCGGCCTGGTCTTCTGGGATGTGCATCATCCGGAAAACGCGGTCGCCATCGAACTCGAGCACGAACGCTATCGCCGACTCGTAGTTGAGGTGGAAGACCCCGCGGCGACGGTGCGACTGATCGCGTCAGCACTGAAGGGACGAGTCCCAGCCGATCGAACGGGCCAGTCACAATGATCCTCGGGAGGAAGATCCGGCGCCTAGCTGATTGAACCCATCTCCCAGAGCGCCCTCGAATGTTCCAGCGGATCGCCGGTCGTGCCTCGATTGTGTTTTCGGCCCTCCTCCTGGCCTGTGGAGGAGGAAGTGATGCGGTCACGACGCCCAATCCACCACCGCCAACACCCGTTGCGCCGCTTGGGCCCCCGGCCACCGTGGTCGCATATCAAGGCGGTGGGCAGACCGGCGAACCAAGCACCGACCTCGGAATACGGCCGGCCGTGATTGTCAAAGACTCCCTCAATCGCGTCGTGCCGGGAGCACCCGTCACCTTTGCAGTGGACTCGGGTGGCGGAAGCATCGCCGCGGGTCAAGCCACCACTGGTACTGATGGCGTCGCCACGTCCGGCAACTGGACCCTCGGTCCCGGCGAGGGGCGGCACACGCTACGCGTAACGGTCGGCAGCTTGCCACCTGTCAAACTTGCCGCGATCGCGGTCGTCGCCGAGGTCGTGCTCACGACTGGTCAAACGACACTCAGTGGCGGAACGATCACCGTCGTCCGTCCCGGCTCGGCGCTCGACAAATTCAGCATCACCGTTCCCGATTCGGCCTTCTCCGGTGCCGTGTCATTCACCGTGCGCCAGAGGTCGAGCGCAGGTCTGACCCTGTCGGCTCCCGGTGAAGCCGCGATCCTGCAGGCGATTCGCGCGAGTGGCGGAGGAGTGACGACGCAAGCCGGCAATCCAGCGGTTACGCCGATCATCACCATCGTGACCAACGGCCCCGCCGCGGCGGCGGGTGAGCTGCTGCTCAGGATTCCCGTGCCCAAGGGCACCGCCAATCCGCAGGCAGCGGTGGTGGACTCGACCGGCATACCACTCACGTTTCTCCCGATTCTCTCGCGCGACTCGGCGTCGATCACGGTCAGCACGCGTGTGCTCAACCCCGCCTTGCTTCGACAGGTAGGCAACCTTCCGCAAGCAACGGTTCCGCCGCACGCGTTGTCGATTGTGATCTATTCAGGACCGAACATCGGTCCCACGTTATCGGCATTCGCGCCACGGGCATTCGGCGCGAGCTTTGTGTACGGGAAGAACGATCTGGCGTATCCGTCCATCGTCACCGCGTACTCACCGCGAATCGACAACGGTATGGCGTTGGTCGAGTATGGGTCGCTGTTCCAATTTGCTGGTGGCGTCTATCACACGTTTGATCGCGCGAGCGGCGTCGGGCGGAGTGATACGCGAGGCATCATGACGTCCGCCGGCATATGGGCGGACGCGTTCAGTTCCCTGGGGCGCTACGGTGCTCAGTGGATGCTGTGGTGGCACGCACAGGATACGCGGTATGACTACCACATCGCAGAAGCGGTCCTCAACATGCTCTGGTACAACCAACGTCCCGTTCCATTGTGGCTCACCGACGGCACGTACTTGAAGATGGTGCTCGTGACTGATTGGGACCCCGCCGGCGAACGGTTCATTGTGCGCGATGCGGTACATGCGGTGCCCAGATACCTCTCGTTCGCCGGCGGCGTGATGGCGCCGTATACCGATGGTCTCGACGCGACGGTCAGCTATACTGCCCCATACTTCTCGTACGGGTGGCTCAGCACATTCTGGTCTCACCTCGCGACAGCGGTCACGGACATGTCGTCCGCATCAGCGACCGAGCGCTATAGTCAGCTGTTCCCGAAAACGCAGGTGCAGTCGCGGGGTGCGGTCACACTGCGTTCGACGCCTGACACGCCGGACACGGTGTACTTCCTGGCCGACACCACGCGCGTCTGGCCCATATTGCAGCCAGCGACCTTTCTCATTCCCACGACGTTGCCGATCACCCCTGGCTGGGGACTGGCAGGTGCGCGACTGTACGAACGCAGCGACGCAGGAGTCTGGAATACGCAGGCCAGCAGCAGCGGCACATCATTCTTCCTCGACTGGCGTGCGTTTCCCAACGGCAAAGCACAAACGGTCGGCGTGGAGATTTTGGAGTACAAGAATGCCGCCGACGCATTTCCGGGGTGGACCGGATGGCGCGAGCTTCGGCTCATCAAATATGGGTTGACCGTTTCCCCGCAATTCAAGGATGCCGGCACGCCCAGCATCTTCACACCGGTATTGGCCAACGGCTCACCGCCGCTGCCATCGAACGCGAAGTTTGAGTGGGATTTTGGAGACGGCACCCCGAAGCAAGTGGTGACGTCGCTGATCGCCGTGAATCACACGTACGCGGCGGGCGGGAGCTTTGATGTCGTGCTGCGCGTGCTGCACTCGGGGCACAGCGACTTGCCGATCGCGCGCGTGACGGTCAACGGGACTGTCAGTGCAAATGTCTGGCTGATCACGTCGATCAGCGATCCGGATTCACTGTTCGACGAAGCAACGGACTCCTCAGGTCCGTTGGCCGAGCTGCTGAGGCGTTTGCTCGCCGTGCCGTCGTCATCGATCCTCTCCATCGAGGACAGCGCGTCCATCCCCGTGCTCAGGCTTCGCGTGCTGCGGACAGCAGTGTGGAATCCGGCTGAGTGCTGCCCACCCGTGCCGCACGGGCCCGAGCTCCAGATGCCGCTCGGCCCATCTATCCCGCAACAACATGCATTCGGTCCATTCTTCTCCGCGTGGCGAACGAGCTCGTTCACCCGAACCGCCACCACCATCCAGGCCCAGCAAGCGTTTGGCCCGTTCATCACGTATTCGGTGAAAGATGCCGGTTCCCAGTTGGGGCCGGCCGGCGGAGTGCGATTCACCGCGTCCATAAACGGCTTGACGATGAACGGAACGATCGCGATCAGTATCATCTTCGTTGACGGCACAACCGGCATCGTCGACGGTGAATCCGCTTACCGGCTGCCTTTCACGGCGACGCGCATGCGTTAGCCATTTCCGGGGCCGTGCATGGTGGTCGGATGCCCCTTCAGGCGCCTCGCGAGTTGCAGTTCGACGGGCGTGTGTTGCTCGGTGCCTGGTGCCGAGTAGCGGCAGTATGCCGGCCGAGGGTAGCTTATCGTTGATGTGAAGTGACGACGTGGTGACGCCACGCTGTATCTTCGCCGCATGCCTCACACGCGTACGACACGGAGGTCCGCCCGCATGCGTGCCGCGACCGACCTGATGACCGCCGAGCAACTTGTGACCTACAGTGAGCGCGGCCTGCGCACCGAGTTGGTGCGCGGTCGGATGGTGGTGCGCGAACCGGCAGGGTACCGGCATGGTAGCATCGCCGCGCGGGTACTCACGCGAATTTCGGTGTTTCTCGAAACCGATCAAACCACGCGATCGGCGGTGCATCCCCTGGGCGAGGTACTGGCCGCCGAGACTGGGTTCACCTTGCAGCGAAGTCCGGATACCGTTCGTGCACCCGACGTCGCCTTCGTGTCGTGGGACCGTCGTCCGACGTCCACCGGGGGGTTCGCGGAGCTCGCGCCCGATCTCGCCGTCGAGGTGTTGTCACCGCGTGATCGACCGGGCGAAGTGCTTGCCAAGGTTGCCGACTGGCTGACCGCCGGCTCGACCTTGGTGTGGGTGGTCGACCCCGATCGTCGACAGGTGCGCGTGTATCGCGCTGACGGCAGCGCGTTGATTCTCTGCGATCGCATGGTGATCGATGGTGAAGGGACACTGCCCGGCTTCGTGCTGCCGCTGGATATCCTGTTTGGGTAGAGCGCCGGGGCGGTTTTCGGCGTATTCTAGATGGTGATTCGACTTCGCACGGCCCCCGTGCGCGCCCCACCCCCGATTGGTCTCCCGATGAAGAAACTCGGCCTCCTCCTGATCACGGCGTTTACGGTCCACACGCCGTCCCAGCCCAATGCCGCCGATCGCGCCCGCTGGCAGGCGCATGCGGCCGCTGTCACTATCACCCGCGACGACTGGGGCATTCCGCACGTGCGCGGCAAGACCGACGCTGACGCGGTGTTTGGCGCGATGTACGCGCAAGCCGAAGACGACTTCAACCGCGTCGAGGCCAACTTCATCACCTCGCTCGGCCGGTCGGCCGAGGCGGAAGGGGAGAGCGCCATCTATCGCGATTTGCGGATGAAGCTGTTCATCGATCCCGATTCCATGAAGAAGATCTATGCGTCAAGCCCGCCGTTTCTGAAGACGCTGATGGTGGCGTGGGCCGATGGACTGAACTTCTACCTCTCGAAGCACCCTGAAGTGAAGCCACGGGTGATCGCGACGTTCGAGCCGTGGATGGCGTTGTCGTTCAGCGAGGGCAGCATTGGCAATGACATCGATCAGGTGAACGTCTCGCAGTTGCAGGCATTCTACGGCAACGGGCCGGTGAAGGTGAGCAGCATGACGCCGGGCAGTGACTTCGACCGGGCGGCGCGCCGGGCCGATGCTGCGCGCGCGGTGGAGGATGCCGTGGAGAAGGAGCCGTCGGGTTCCAATGGCATGGCCGTATCACCCAAGAACACGACAGCCGGGCGCGCCCTGCTGCTCATCAATCCGCACACGTCGTTCTTCTTTCGCGAAGAGCTGCAGATGACCAGCGACGAAGGGCTTGACGCGTATGGCGCGGCCACCTGGGGTCAGTTCTTCATCTATCAGGGCTTCAATCGCACGGCGGGGTGGATGCATACCACGAGTGCCGCCGATCGCACCGACGAGTTCATTGAAACCGTGGCCCAGAGCGGTGACAAGTTCACGTATAAAGTGGGCAACACCGTGCGCCCACTGCTCGCGAAGACCATTGCCGTGCCGTACAAGTCGGGCAGCGGCATGGCCGAGAAGAAGTTCGTGGTGTACTACACGCACTTCGGTCCCATTGTGCGGTCGACGGGCGGCAAGTGGGTAGCCATCCGCATCATGCAGGAACCACTCAAGGCGCTGACGCAGAGCTACACGCGCACGAAGGCGAAGAATCTGGCGGAGTTCCGGAAGACGATGGATCTGCACACCAACTCGTCGAACAACACGTTGTATGCCGATGCGGACGGCAACATTGCGTATCTGCATGCAAACTTCATTCCGCGTCGCGACACCACGTTCGATTGGCGGCAACCGGTGGACGGCAGCAATCCGGCCAGCGAGTGGAAGGGGTTGCTGTCGTTCGAAGAAGAGCCGAACGTGGTGAATCCGGCCAGCGGATGGGTGTACAACTCCAACGATTGGCCCTGGGCGGCGGCGGGACCCAGCAGTCCGAAGCAGTCGGCGTTCCCCAGGTACATCGATAATGGGAGCGAATCGCATCGTGGCCGGCACGCGGTGATGGTGCTGCAGAACAAAAAGGACTTCACGATGGCCGGGCTGCGCGACGCCGCGTATGACACGTACCTGCCGGGTTTCGAGAAGTCGATTCCGGCGCTGGTGAAGGCGTGGGATGAGGCGCCGGCCGATAACGCACTCAAGGCGAAGCTGGCCGATCAGGTGGCGTTGCTTCGCCAGTGGGACCTGCGGTGGAGCGCGACGTCAGTGCCGACGTCGTTGGCCATCTACTACACCAGCGAAGTGAGCCGCCTTGGGGGCCGCGGTGGTCGTGGCGCGGCGGCCACGGAACCCACGGGCGCGCAGATGCTGCAGGCGCTTGATGCGGCGTGTGCGAAACTCACCGCGGATTTCGGCAAGTGCAATACGCCGTGGGGCGATATCAACCGGTTCCAACGCTTGAACGCCAACATCGAGTCCAGCTTTGACGACAAGGCACCCAGCACGCCAGTGGGGTTCCCGTCGGCCAACTACGGCTCGCTGGCATCGTTCGGCGCGCGCGCGTATCCCAACACCAGGAAGTGGTACGGGACCAGCGGCAACAGCTTTGTGGCGGTGGTGGAGTTCGGGAAAGACAGTGTGCGGGCGCGGGCGGTCACGGCTGGTGGCCTGAACAGCGTGATCGGATCGAAACACTTCAACGATCAGGGTATACGCTACTCGACTGGAGATCTGCGCGAGGTGTACTTCTATCCCAACCAACTCAAGGCGCACACCGAGCGTGTGTACAAGCCGGGGAATTGAGCATGCGCCACCTGTCGCTTCCTGTATTTGGCTCCCGCAGGCCGGCGCTTGCCGTCGGTCTGGTGCTCGCTCTCGTGCTGACGGGCCGTGCGCAAGCGCAGCGCGCGCCGGCGCCAGACGCCGACCCGCGCATTGCGAAACTGGTGGCGTCGGTGTCGGAGCAGCGACTGCGCGAACTGGATACCAAACTGGTGTCGTTCGGCACGCGTATGACACTGTCCGACGCCACGTCCACCTCGCGTGGCATTGGCGCGGCGCGCCAGTGGATTCACGATGAACTCAAGCGATCAAGCCCGCGACTGCAGGTGTCGTTCGACACTCATCAAATCGCCCAACAGGGACGCATTACGCACGATGTAGAACTGCGCAACGTCATGGCCGTGCTGCCCGGTCGTTCACCGCGTCGCATCTACATTACCGGTCACTATGACAGCGTCAATTTGGGACGCGGTGGACAGACGGCGCTGAATGCCGGCACGGCCACCAATACGCAACCGGCCGTGGATGCCAGCAACAACGATGCGCCGGGCGCCAACGACGATGGCAGCGGCACGGTGCTCACCATGGAGTTGGCGCGCGTATTCGCGGAGAGCGGCATTGAGTTCGATGCCACGCTGGTGTTCATGTGCTGGGCCGGGGAAGAGCAGGGGTTGATTGGCTCCATGGCGCACGCCCAGACCATTGCCGCCGACAAGGTGGTGGTGGACGCCAACTTCAACAACGACATCGTGGGCAACAGCCTGGGTGGCAACGGCCAGATCGATGCCAAGAGCGTGCGCATCTACTCGCTGGGTCCCGAAGACAACATGTCGCGCTCACTGGCGCGCTACATCGAGCGTGTGGCGGCCGTGTATGTGCCGTCACATCGCATTCGGTTGATGGCACGCGAGGACCGCTTTGGTCGCGGCAGCGATCATTCGTCGTTCACGGCCAATGGATTTCCTGCCGTGGTGTTCCGCGAGGCGAATGAGAATTTCGGGCGACAGCACAACGCGGAAGACAAGCTGGAGGGCGTGGATTTCCGCTATCTGGCCCAGAACGCCCGCGTGAACGCCGCCAGTGCCGCCTCGCTGGCCTTGGCGCCCTCGGCGCCGCGCGTGACCAACGAACGGGCGCGGTGCAACTCACACGCAATCCGTCGGGGTATGACGCCAACCTGAGCTGGGTGGCCGTGTCGGGTGCGGCAGCCTATCGGCTTTACTGGCGCGACACGTGGAGCAACAGCTGGGAGCATTCACAGGTGGTGGGCAACGTCACCCAGTTCGTGTTGCCGGGACTGTCCATCGACGACTGGGTGTTTGGCGTCGCGGCCATTGGCGCAGACGGCAACGAGAGCCTGGTGAGCGCTTATGTGTCGCAGGTGCGGACGATGAATCCGGTGAAGATTGCCAAGTAGTCTTCACTTCGCTCCTAGATCCTCCGCCAGCATATTCCGCGCGTGACGTGAGCGCCATCGAGGTGACCGTCCTTGGCGGCGGCCCGGCGGGCACCGCCGCGGCGCGCATGCTGGCCCTCTGGGGCCATCGCGTGCTGTTGCTCACGCGACCGCCACGAGGGCCGGCACTGGCCGAGTCGCTCACGCCCAGTTGCGGCAAACTGCTTGAGCGCATTGGCGTGCTTGACGCGATCAACCGCGCCGGGTTTGTACGCTCTACCGGCCACACGGTGCAGTGGGGCAACACCGATGCGCGGGTCGAGATGTTCGGCTCGGGTGAAACCGGATGGCAACTGTTGAGCAATGATCTCGATCGCGTACTGCTGCTCAAGCGCAGGCGGCGGGGCGCCATGGTGCACCGGCACGCCAATGTGCGTCGTGTGGAGCAGGGCGACGATGGCGAGTGGCGTATTGGCTACGAGGAACGCGGTGTGATGCGCCACATCTCGTCGCCGTGGGTGATTGACTGTACGGGACGATCCGGGTTGATGTCGCGCGCCAATTCCGGGCGCGTGGCCGCCGGCGCGCGTACCATGGCGATTGTGGGTGTGTGGGAGCGTCGTCCGCACTGGGATTTGGCCAACGACTCGCATACGTACGTGGAGAGTTATCCGGGGGGCTGGGCGTGGTCGGTGCCGGTGTCGCGTATCCGGCGTCAGGTCACCGTCATGTTGGACCCGTCGCGCACCGATGTCGCGCAGGGACGGCGTCTGCCGCTCACGTATCGCGACGAACTGGCGCGCACCTCGATGATTCGCGCGATGACCGAGCGGGCGCGTCCCATCGGTGCCCCGTGGGCGCGCGACGCGTCGTCATACGCGTGCGACGGACCGACACGCGAGCGCCTGCTCGTGGCGGGCGATGCGGCGTCATTCGTCGATCCGTTGTCGTCATTCGGCGTAAAGAAGGCGCTCGCGTCGGGCTGGCTGGCTGCGGTTGTGGCGCACAGCGTGCTGGCGGACGCCACCATCGGAGCTCCGGCCATGTCGCTGTTTGCCGCGCGGGAACAGGCCATGGTATCGGGCTTGCGGCGTCAACTAGGCGAACTGGCGCGGGAAGCGGCCGATGCCCACCCTGCCGGGTTCTGGGGTACGCGGGCGGGAACTGACGTGATGACCGAAAGCGGTGATCCGGATGTGGCGGCGCTTCGCGGTGATGCGGACGTGATGGCTGCCTTTGACGCGATTCGCCGGGCCGAGGTCCTTCGCCTGCGCGCGGCGTCTGGCGTCATGCAGGTGGCTCAACCCGTGGTCGATGGGCACCTGGTGGTGTTGCGAGACCATCTGGTGGTCCCGGCATTTCCCGGGGGCATACGCTATCTGCGCAACGTGGACCTCGTGGCGCTGGCCCGGCTCGCCCCCCGTTTTGCCGAGGTCCCGGCGCTCTATATGGCCTACTGCGCCGAAGTCGGTGGAGCGCCCATCGCGGACGTCCTTGGTGCACTGTCAGTGTTGGTCGGCAAAGGGATGCTCCGTCTTGCTTGACACCCTCTGTTCATGGGCGTAAGCTCGCCGAGCATATTGAGTTGCCCTCAGCACGACAACGCTCCCACCGCCTCTCTTCGATGACTGTTCGTCACGATCTGCGCTTTGCCCTCCTTGCCGTGAGTCTTGTGGCCTCCAGCGCCTTGGCGCAGGGTGGTCGTTCCGGTGGCGGGGCATCGCGCGACACGACTCGCGGGTTCGTGATCAACGAGCCGAGCATCGTCAACAATTGCACGGAATGTCACGCGCGCGATTCGAGCGGCATCATCCAGCGCCTGTCATACCTGCGCAAGACGCCGGAAGGCTGGGAGATGACCGTACGCCGCATGGCGTCGCTCAACAAAGTCAATCTCAAGCCTGATGATGCGCGCGCCATTGTGCGGTATCTCAGCAACACACAGGGCCTCGCCCCGGCCGAAGTGCTTCCGGGGCGCTTCGACGCCGAACGTCGCATGATCAGCTATCAGTATACGGGTGACGCGACCACCAATCGCGTATGCCGGTCGTGTCATTCCATGGGACGGGCGGTGCTGCAACGTCGCACCCGTGGGGAGTGGGAGCTGTTGGTGGCGACGCATCGCGGACTTTACCCCAATTCCGATTTTCAGGCATTCCGTCGTGGCGGACCACCGCCGCCGGATAGTGCGGGAGCTCCGCAACCCATGGATGTCGCGATCGGGCATCTGTCGCGTGTCTTTCCTTTGAAGACACCGGAATGGACCGCGTGGACAGCGACGATGCGCGCACCGAACATTGAAGGGTCGTGGTTTGTGAGCGGCACGGAGGCAGGGAAGGGCGCGTTCTTTGGACGCACCGTGGTGGCGAAGGCACCAGGCAAGGACGACGAGTTCACCACGCGCACGACGCTGCGCTACGCCAGGGACGGCAAGGTGGTCACGCGGACTGGCAAGAGCATCGTCTACACGGGATTCCAGTGGCGTGGCCGTTCCACCGAGAGCGCGGCCGATACCGGCATGCGCGAAGTGATGTTCATTGAGCCCGGGTGGCAGGCCATGTCCGGCCGCTGGTACAAGGGCGGCTACGACGAGATCGGCATGGACGTGTCGTTCTCGCGCGTCACCGGCGGCGTGATGGTGGGCGGCGTGTCGAACCGAGGACTCAAGTCGAATACGAAAGGTCAGGATCTCACGATCTTCGGTGACAATTTCCCGGCACAGGTGCAGCCGGGAACTCTTGATTTTGGTCCCGGAGTGCGCGTGGCGAGTGTGGTGCGGTCCACGCCCGACTCCATCGCACTCAAGGTGGATGTGGATTCCGGAGCAGCAATTGGCCCGCGCGATGTGTTCGTGGCTGGCGCCTCAAGTCGCGCTGCTGTCGCCGTGTATGACAAGGTGAGTCGTATCAAGGTGACGCCGCTGGCGGGATTGGCACGCACCGGCGGTGTGGGCTTCCCCAAGCAGTACCAGCAGTTCGATGCCATGGCCGTCAGCAACGGTGCCGACAACAAGCCGGATACCAACGACGACTTCGAGATTGGCCTGGTGGATGCCACGTGGAGTGTCGAAGAGTACGGTGTGACCTACTCCGACGACGACGTGAAGTTCGTGTGCAAGATTCACGCGAAAGGCTTCTTCACGCCGGCGCTGGACGGGCCGAATCCGCTGCGCAGCGGCAACCGCAACAACATCGGCGACGTATGGGTGGTGGCCACGTGGCAACCACCCGAGAAAGGCGCGCGTCCCCTGCGCGCGCGCGCGCAGCTGATTGTCACGGTGCCGCTGTACGTGCGTTTCGTGCCAGCCCGCACCGCGCCGTGACCACGGCCATCAAGCCGTCGGCAGCGGCGTCTGTGAAGCCCGCCGTGACGCCCGCGACAAAGCCGACCACGACGATGTTCCGTCGTGGTGAGTATCACCGTTTCGCCGGCGACGGCGCGCCGTATGTGTATCTCGTGCCATCGGCCGCCGTCTTTCGGCTGGACGACATTTCCGTGGCCGTGCTCGATGCACTGGGCGAACGGGACTACGAACCGGCCGATCTCGCGTTGTCGCTCGCGCCGCGCTTCCCCTTGCCCGAGGTGAAGGAAGCGGTGGAAGAATTGGTGCGCGTGCGTGCCATCAAGGCGTTTGAAAAGCGTGTGCCGCAGCCGGGTGCGGATGTCACCGCCGCATCGACGCCAGCCGTTGTCCCACCGCCGCGCAAGCGGGTGCCGCTCACCACGCTGGTGGTGAACGTCACCAGCAAGTGCAATCTCTCCTGCACCTATTGCTACGAATACGGCGAAGACAAGATCACCGAAGCGTCCACGAAGCCGCGCTTTATGGACGAGACCACGGCGCGGCAGAGCGTGGACTTCATGTTCGCCGAGTCGGGCGACCAGAAGATGGTGCATCTCACGTTCTTTGGTGGCGAGACGCTGCTCAACTTCAAGGTGCTCAAGAGCGCGCTGGCCTATGCGCGGGAACGGGGGGCCGAGTTGGGCAAGGCGGTGGACGTGAGTCTTACCACCAACGGCACGCTGCTGCGCACGGAAATCATCGACTGGCTGGTGGAGAACGATGTCGGGGTTACGGTGTCGATGGATGGTGCCAAGGAGCAGCAGGACAAGTACCGGCTGTTCAGCAACGGCATGGGTTCGTACGACACCGTGGCCCCCAATGTGAAGGAGTTCCTGGCGCGCAAGCCGCGCCGCCCGGTGGGTGCAAGGGTGACGCTCACCAAGCAGAACCTGGATGTGGTCAGCATCTATCGGCATCTGGCCGACGAGATGGGATTCTTCGAGGTGGGTTTCGCTCCGGTGACCACCTCGTGGCAGCGCGACTATGCCATTCAGGATGAAGGCTTCTTTGAGATGCTGGGCCAGTTCAAGTTCCTGGCGGCCGAATATCTCGAGTACGCGCTGGCAGGGAAGCGTCATCGGTTTTCCAATGTGCGTGACACGTTGGAAGAGATTCACAAGGGACTCAGCAAGTCGCACCCGTGCGGTGCGGGCATGGGGTTGATGGGTGTGGCGACCGATGGCGACGTGGCGCTCTGTCACCGCTTCGCCGGATCGGACTCGCACAAGCTGGGCACGGTGACGGGTGGCGTCGATCACGCGGTGCAGGACGACTATCTGGCGCGTCACCACATCGAGAACAAAACCGACTGCAGCACCTGCTGGGCGCGCCCGCTATGCGCCGGCGGGTGCTATCACGAAGCGCACACACGGTATGGCGACACAAGCCAGGCCAACCTGCATTACTGCGAATGGATTCGCAGTTGGACGAACACCTGTCTGGAAGTGTATGCGACGATCGCCGAGCGTCGCCCCTGAGTTCCTTCAGCAGTTTGACTGAGGATCGATCATGGCACGACTGAAAGCCGTAAATCAGAAAGCACGGCGCGTGGACGAGCAGACGCTTGGTCCGCAGGATGTGGTGGGATTGCAGAGCACCGGGCCCAACATTCCCCTGGGATGTTCGTTTGTGTTCTCGCCCGGCTGGGAAGTGGACTCCAGCGGCGGCACGGCGGGCTTGTGCCAGCCGGTGGAGCGCGATCTGTACGATTGCCACATCACCTGCTTCTGGCCGGCGCATGTGCCCGATCTGTACAATCACGCCCCCGATTGGGTGTCCAAGTGCGCATCGGCGCAGAAGGACTGGCGGAAAATCGACCTCATCTTCCCATGAGCCGTACCTCTCGGCGACTCGGCGCGCTGCTGGCCGGCGCACTGTGCGTGGCACCGCTGGCACTGCAGGCACAAGCGGTGCCGGCGCCATCGGGCACGATCTACATGGGCACGTACGCCAACAAGATCCTTGTGATCGATGAGGCGACGTTGACCGTGCGTGACTCCATCCCGATGTCCATCGGCATTCCCGGCGACCTGACCCTCTCCACCAATCGCGCCCACTTTTACGTGGGGAATCCGCGCAGCGACTGGGTGGAGATCGTGGACATTGCCAGTCGCAAGACCACGGGCAAGTTCACGCTCAATACGCCGAACACCACGGTACAGATCGACGGCATGAACGTCGATCCCAAGGAGCGCTTTGCCATTCTGCTGGTGAAGACGTTCACCAAACTGTCCGATCGGTACGAGATCTCCAAGCCGATGCTGCTGCGCTACGATCTGGCGAAGCGGGCGGTCACCGACACCATTGCCTGGCCCAACAACGAAGAGCGCGACTTCGCGCAGATTCTCTTCTCGCCATCGGGCGACCTGATGTACTTCTTCACGTCGGAAGACGTGTTGGTGTACGATGCCGCGACGCTCAAGCAGGTGGACAAGTGGGACTTGTCGCAGAGCTTCTACGAAGAAGGCATGGGTCGCATCAACGCCGGGTTCTTCCAGGACCTCTATGACGAGCCGGGATTTTACACGGGGCTCTTCCGCACGTCCGACCCGGTGAACCATCGGTTATTGATGGGCGTGGCCCGCGTGGACCTGGTGAATCGGTCGGTGGACTTCTACACGCTGGGCCCCAGCGTAGGGACCAGCTTCCGTCTCACGCCCGATCGGAAAAAGGCGTACGGCATTCACTCGGAAGTGGGCAACTACCAGTTCTGGACGTTTGATCTCGAGAACCGGCGTGTGGTGGGCAAGACCGAGTTTCAGGGACGGTCACGCATGGGCCTCACGGTGAGTTCCAACGGCGCATACCTGTACGTGCACGTGGCAGGCAACACCATCGATGTGTACGACGCCGCCACGTTCAAGAAGCTGCGCACGGCCTCATTCGATGCCGACATGACGTCGATGGTGCTGATTCCCACCAAGGCACCCGGCGCCAGTCGCTGAGCAGGTCGTGACGGGTCTGTGGTCGCGCACCGTTGGGCGCCTGATGGCGCCCGACGTGCGACGCGCCCTGGGGTATGTGGCACCGTATCGACGCCCCCTCGTACTGGTGCTGGTCCTGTCGCTGGTGAGCACTGCCCTGGCGCTGTTTTTGCCCTACCTGTTTCGGGCGTTCATCGACCGCGCCCTGGTGGGCAAGGACAGCGCGGCATTGGCCAGAATCGTGGTGCAGTTCTTCGCCATCACCCTGGCCAGCTTTGCGCTCAACGTGATCAGCGGGCTGCGCTACACGAAGGTCTCGGCCGACATCCTGTTCGACATGCGACTGGCCCTGTTTCGCCACCTGCAGGCGCTGCCGCCGCGCTTCTACGCGCACATGCCATTGGGCCAGATCGTGTCCCGGCTCAACAACGACATCGGCGAGATCCAGCGCGTGGCCACCGATGTGGCCCTGTCGTGGGTGAGCAACGTGCTGTTCCTGATTGGCACGGTGGTGATTCTCACCATGCTCGATCCGCTGCTGTTCGCCACCAGTCTGGCACTGCTGCCGGTGGCGCTGTGGGCGCTGGTGCGATATCGCAGCCAGCTTGAGGCGTCCATCACGGTGTTGCGTGAAGAGAGCGCCGGTATCGGCACGTTTCTCATCGATACGCTGCTGGCCATGAAACTCGTGGTGGGGATGAACGCGCAGGAGCGCGAGGTGGTACGCTTTCGCGCGCGCAACGACAGCTTCGTGCGCGCGCTCATGGCGATGCGTCGACTCACCTACTTCGCCGGCGGATTCCCGGGGTTGCTGTTGTCACTGGGCACGGCTGCCGTGTTCCTGGTGGGCGGGTGGCGCGTGATTGGGGGCGCTATCACCATGGGTACCCTGGTGGCGTTCATGGCCTATCAGGTGCGATTGATGGGGCCCATTCAGGGACTGATGGGGCTGTATGCCAGCGTCGCAACGGCACGGGTCTCGCTGCGGCGCGTCCACGAAATTCTCGACGCACCCATCGAAGTGCTGGACGCCCCCGATGCCACACCGATGGCCTCCGCGCGCGGCGCCCTGCAGTTCCGGAACGTGACTTTCTCGTTTGATCGCAAAACACCCGTGCTCGACAACGTGAGCCTCACGGTACAGCCGGGTGAGCATGTGGCCATCGTGGGCCCCAGCGGCGTGGGGAAGAGCACCGTTGCCGACCTGCTGGCGCGACATATGGATCCTGAGCAGGGCATGGTCTGCCTTGATGGGCTTGATCTGACGTCGCTCAAGCTCGCCGATGTGCGACGCCATGTGTTGGTAGTCGATCAAGACCCTTTTGTGTTCAACACCACCATTGAAGCGAATATTCGGTTTGCGCGACCTGATGCCGCACCGGCTGATGTACTGGAGGCCGTGCGGGCCAGTGGCTTGGCCGATCTGGTGGCGAGCGTGCCAGACGGTTTGAACACCATTGTGGGTGAACGCGGTCGCGCGTTGTCGGCAGGCGAGCGCCAGCGACTGGCCATTGCCCGCGCGTTCCTGGCCGATCCCGCGGTACTGGTGTTGGACGAGGCCACCGGCGCACTCGATCCGGCCACTGAAGCGCAGGTGGTGTCGGGTTACGAAGCGGTCATGCGCGGACGCACGACCATCGTAATCACACATCGATTGACACTGGCCCAGCGTGCCGATCGCGTCATTCGGCTGGCCGACGGCAAGATTGCTGATGATGGCACACCGGCGGAGTTGATGACGCGAGACAGCGCCTTCGCCGAGCTGTTTGCCGTTAGCGGATGAGGGTCGCGCCGTGAGCGCCACGCGACTCTCACTGGAACACCCGCTGTTCGCCGGACGAACGGGGCGCGGTGTGCGCATTGCGGTGGTGGACAGCGGTGTTGCACCGGGGCATCCACATGTGGGCGAGCTGGCTGCCGGCGTGTCATTGGTGCTGTCGGTAGGCGATACGCTTGATCGAATCGGTCATGGCACGGCAGTGGCCGCCGCCATCCGGGAAAAAGCTCCCGACGCCGAACTGGTGCCGGTGAAGGTGTTTGACCGTGCGCTTGTTACTGACGCGCGCACGCTGGCCGAGGCCATCCACTGGGCGGCCGATCACGCGTGTCAGATTGTGAATTTGTCGCTCGGCACATCGAACGCCGAACACACGGCGTTGCTGGAGGCCGCGATTGCCTATGCGACGGCGCGCGGCACGCGCGTGGTCGCGGCATTTGAATCGGACGCGGTGCGATGGCTACCGGGATCGCTGACCGGTGCGATTGGCGTGGTGGGGCATGCGGACATCGAACGTGAGGAACTGGTAGCCGCGCTTCACGCGCCGTTCGATCAGTCGCCTGTTGGCGCGTCGATCTATCCGCGTCCTATTCCCGGGGTGCCGCGCGAGCGAAATCTGAGCGGGATATCGTTTGCCGTGGCGAATGCGACGGGGTTTCTGGCGCGAATGCTGGAGTTGCGGAACGACGTGTGAACCGCAGGGGGCGCAGGGGCGCAGGGGGTCGCAGAGGGTGATCGGGGTGCGGGGCACAGCGGGTTGGAACCGCTAAGTGCGCGAAGTACGCGAAGTGAATCCCGCGACTGCCTTGGCGAACTTCGCGCACTTCGCGGTTCCAACCCGCTGTGCCCCTGTGCCCCTGTGCCCTCTGCGTCCCCTGCGGTTCACATGCGGTTCACATGCGGTTCACACGCGGTCTTGGCAAGGCCCCCTACTTCGTGCCGAGCCTGTAACGAACCACCGTCTGCACACCGTCGTCGTCGCGTGCGATGCCGAGCACGTAGTCGGATGCGATTTCCGTCGGTGAGAATCGCGCGGGCATGGTGACATCGCCAAGCCAACGGCCATCGGCGCCGAAGACAGACCAGGTGCTTGGTCCAATGGAGTAGTCGTTCAACGAACCTGCCACCGCGCCGTCAATGGCCCGCGGTGTGCGCACCCAGACTCGGCCAAGGTTGTCTGCCATCAGCGCGGAAAATGCCGGAAGCGTCCTGGCGTAGTTGTCGTCGAGCAGGTCTTTGCGATCGGTGTCCATCGCGCCGGGCTTCCTGCTCCAACGCACCAACCATTCCTCGACAAACGTTGCGATATCTTTCGATGTGATTTCCGGCGGTGTCCACGCCCGACGAATGATCTGCTCGAGTTTGCCCGAGGCGGAGTAGCGACGGACGGCGTACTCGCTGCCGTATCCGAGATAGAACCTGGAGCCCGTGCTGAAGAACACTTCCTCCGCGCCGAGCCAGGGCTTTCCGGGTCCTGTGGATTCGGAAATCATCTCCATGTACGGGTGCTGACCCAATTCGCGCATGACCGTATCTCGCATGTCGACTAGTACGTGCGATGCGGTTGCCACCGACCGCGCCGACAGCGCCCACCGGCGGCCGTATCGGGATACTGATGATCAACCGAACGCCGCCGTTCAGCGAGCATGGCACCTTTGGTCGTTCCGCTGACCCGCATCTCGTTCATGGGCGCCAGGTCTCGCGTGCGCCGGACAAATGCACCACTGGATGTGAACAGGGATATCACCGTGTTCTCGTGCAATACGGCAATCGTATCCCCGGCGAGTCGCGTCAGGCTCCGAATGCTGCGAAAGTCTCCGGGCCCGTCGCCCTTGCCACCAACCGACTTGATGTGCGCACCGTTGGCATCGAAGAACCGAAGCTCGTTGCTGCCCCCGCTGGGAGCACCATGCGCCCGTCGGACAGGCGCGCGGCGCCCTTGACACGGCTCAGCAGGTAGGCGTCGCCGTCACGATCGCCAATCGTGAGCGACGGCACGGTGCCAACATACAGGTGCTGGGCGGGCGTCCACGAAGGCTTGTCGCTGAAGACAATCCGAACACCAGCGCTATCACGGACCACCTGAGCGTGCGCGGCCCCTGGTGCGAGGAGCGCGCTGAGCGCAATCGCGGCTTTGGTGGCGTGGCGTACGCGTTGACCGATGGTCATCGTTGGTTTCGATACCGTGAACAAGAGGGAATGTGAACCACCGGGGGCGCGGGGGGTCAATTCATTTCGGGACAACGTGGCAACGCGCCTTAAAGGAACCGCAACCAAGTGTCCTTGTGTCTCGCCTTTACGTGCATGTACCACTGACAAGGCACGTACAGCATCACCACGGCGACCACGAACACCATATACAACAACCCGAGGCTCCACATGTAGCCGTCCGGCTGCGGCGGTGGTTGCATGGGATGATTGCCGAACAACCACGGCGTGACGCTGCCAGTGCGAACGAGCGATACTGCCAACGCCAGCGTGTGAATGAGCGGAATGTGCAACAAGTAGTAGAACAGCGGCACGCGGCCAAACACGGCCAGTGCGTCAGACATCCACCCGTTTGCGCGCTCGGCTACCGGCAACAGCGCGATGATCGGCCCCAGGGTCATCAACAGGAACAACTGCGACGCGGGATACTTCTGCTGGCCGAGAAAGCGGAACAGGGCAGGAGTGGCATCAGCGGGGGCCGGGCGTATCAACACCATCAGCCCCGCGATCACTACGAACACGGCGGTCGCGCCGAGGCCAATGCGCAGGCAGGTGCGCCGTCGTGCTGCGGCATCCAGCAACATCACGGAGCCGAATGCGTACCCAACGGCCATCACGCCAATCCACGGCACAATGGAATAGAGCACCGCGATTGGGGGTGTGCTGTCGACGGGCCCACCAAAATAGAGAAACTGCCAGATCCATCCCACGGACTGCTTCACCGACTCCGACATGGCGAACGTGGGTACGGCCACCAGCTGTTGGGCAAAGATCACCACCAGCCCGACGAGCGTGATGGTTTTCGTGGAGAAGCGCACCAGACCGGCCAGCAGGACCATGCACCAGCCCAACATCCAGATGACGCCGGCCAGATTGTAGTGCGCGAAGTCGACGTTGAACGTCCAGAGCACGCGAATCACCGTGAGCTCCAGCAATACCAACAGGAGTCCGCGCGTGATGAGAAAGCGCGACAGCAGTCCCTGGTCACCGAGTTTTCGACCGTGCAGGAACGCACCAGTTCCGGCCAGAAAACAGAATGCCGGCGCTACGAAGTGGGTGATCCAGCGTGTGAAGAAAATGCCGGCGGTGTCACCACCTGCAGGCAACCCCTGAATATACCCGCACATGATCAATCGCCATGAGCACCATGGCCAGTCCACGCGTCACATCAAGCGAGCGGAATCGTTCAGAGGATGACATGGCGACACTCGTCAGGGCTGAGTGGTGAACATCTGCACTTCGGTGGGTGTCAGGTGACGCCAGTCGCCTTTGGCCAGTGTGCCAAGCGCCAACGGACCAATCGCAATGCGCATCAGTCGCGCCACCTCAATGTCCAACGCCTCCAGCAGTCGCCGGATGTGCCGGTTCTTCCCCTCGTCCAGCACAATCTCCAGCCACGCGCTGCTACGTGACCCAACCCGCAACAGCGAGACGCGCTTGACCTCGAGACGCTCGCCGGTGGTGGGGTCTACGACACCGGCGGCCACGCGCTGCACCGTTGTGTCGTCCTGCACGCCACGCACCTGCACATGATAGACCTTGTCCACGTGCGAAGCCGGGTCCAGCAGGTGCGCCGACCAGCGCGTGTCGTTGGTCAGCAAGAGCAGGCCTTCGCTGGCCTTGTCCAGTCGACCGACTGGCGCCACGAAGGGCAGCGCACTGTCCGACAGACAGTCGTAAATCGTCGCGCGACCCTGCGGGTCATCGCGCGTGGTCACCAGGCCACGCGGCTTGTTGAGCATGAGATACACGCGGTCCACCCGACCCACGCGCACCGCATCGATGTCGATCACCGCCGTTTCCGGGCGCAGGCGATAGGCCACATCACGCACCACTCGCCCATCGACGCGCACGCGTCCCGCTGCCACCAGCCGTTCGCCTTCGGCCCGCGAACAGATGCCCAGTTTGGACAGGCCGCGCGCGATGCTCACGGTTCCCGTGTCGTGCGGCGTCGCCCGCTTGCGTGAAGGATTCATGTCACAAGATCCACCGTGGAACCGAACGGGCATAGTGGTTCCACGCCTCGCCGTGGGTGCGGGCCAGCCATGGTTCTTCGCCGTAGACCACGCGCAGTTGAAACAGCGCCGCCAACGTCAGTGCATACACCGACAGCGCGGTGGACCGAAACCCGAGCGCCCAGCCGGACACGATGAGCAGCACGCCAACGTACATGGGGTTGCGTGAGTAGCGATACAGCCCCACGACCACCAGCTGTTCCGGCGGTGACCACGGGGCGAGGGTGCCTCGTCCCGTGACATAGAAGTCCCGCACGCACCACGCCAGCACCACGCAGCCAATGACCACCACCACCGCGCCCTCGAGCGCGAGCGGCCGACTGGCGTCGAGCGGACCCACGAGCGCCAGCGGAACCAGAAACGCGACGGTCCCCGGCAGGGCCAGGAAGGCACCCACGGCGCGTACTGGCAGTCCGCCACGTCTCATGGTCGGAAGCTGCGGTCTCGTCCTCGATTGGTCCATAGTCGGGTATTCCCTGACTACGAGGCTGTGCCGTGTTTGGCACCGTTTTGTCACGGGTCCGACGATCCCCGTGGCCATGCGTCGGTGCAGTACGCCTGTGTGGAATCGTTGCGGCACCCGACATCGGGAGGTACCTATGTCGATTCGTACCGTATGCGCAGCGATCGCCGCCATTATCGTGGCATCACCGGTTGCACTGCGCGCGCAGGACGCTGGCGCCGACTTCGCGAAAGCCCGCCAGCAGTTTGTCGCCGGACAGCCCCGGCCCGCCGCCCAGACCCTGTTGGTGGCCAGCCTCCATGTGCGTCAGGAGGTCGGCCGCAGCAAGGATGAAGTGGTAGGTATGCGCCTGCTGGACGCCGAAGGGCAATTGGAGAAGATGGCCGCCGGCATTCGCACAGGGGCGGTGAGCAGCGTCAAGACGCTCGATCAGTCGCTCTCACGGATTGATCGGTTGCTGGCGCAGCATCATCTCCAGCTGGCGTCTGCCGTGATTGCAAAGCCGCATGACAACGAGCTGCCGATGGTCGCACGAGACGTTGACCGTGCCGCGTTCCACTTCGAGCGGTCGATCACGTTGGATGGACATGCGTTGGCGGCCGATCAGACCGCGGCCGTAACGGACGCGCGTGCGCTGGCCAAGGAAATTGAGGGCAGCAAGTCTCTTCCGAAGACGGCCGCGACGGTGGTGGCCGCGCTCGAGCGGCTGGTGGTGGGGACGACGGTGGTGGCGGTGAAGTAGAACTCAGTACCGAGTACCGAGTACCGAGTACCGAGTACCGAGTACCGAGTACCGAGTACTGAGTACCGAGTACCGAGTAGTACTGGGTACTGGGTACCAGTCGCATTAGCTTCGTCTGCATGTCCATCGAATCATTCCCGACGCCGCTGGTATCCACGGCGTGGCTTGCCGCGCACCTCGATCACTCATGGGTCAAGGTGATTGACGCGAGCACGTACCTGCCCAACGCGGGTCGTGACGCGCGCGCGGAGTATCTGGCGGCGCATATCCCTGGCGCGGTCTTCTGCGATATCGGATGGATCAGCGACGAAACGGCGCCATTTCCGCACACGCTGCCCACGGCGCCCGTGTTTGCGGAGCGTATGGGGTCGCTGGGCATCAGCAGCAACGATGCCATCATCGTGTATGATGGCTCCGGACAGAATTTCAGCGCGCCGCGACTGTGGTGGATGTTGCGCGTGTTCGGTCACCATCGGGTGGCCGTATTGGATGGCGGATTGCGCAAGTGGGGGCAGGAAGGGCATGCGGTCGACGCGCACGTCCAGGCCGTGACGCCAGCGACGTTCACGGCACACCTCGACGTGAACCGCGTGCGCGATATTGATGCCATGCGCGCCAACCTTGACACTAGGCGTGAACAGGTTGTTGATGCGCGCTCTCCGGGACGATTCGAAGGTGCCGAGGCCGAACCGCGCGCCGGGGTGCGCGGCGGGCACATCCCGCACAGTGTGAACCTCCACTACGCGCGACTGGTCCGTGATGACGGGACCATGCGCTCAGTCGATGAACTCCGACGCCTGGTGGCGGACGTGGGACTCGATGTCTTGCGACCCATTACGGCCAGTTGCGGCACCGGCGTGACGGCGTGCGCCGTGGCGCTGGCGCTGGAGGTGCTTGGCAAATCCGACACGGCGGTCTACGACGGCAGTTGGACCGAGTGGGGCAGCATGACCGACACACCGGTGGCCACCGGGCCGGCGTAACACGCATTCAACACGTGCGGGCCGATCCGGCGACTGCACAGCAGGACAGGCGCGCGTCCACGCCAGCTGAGCTTGCCTGTCACGTGACTCGTCCGGATATTCACGCGCCGAGTGGGATTGCTCCGTCCGGTGCCACATCGAACGCTTGGTCATAGGGGAACGCCTCATGCGTGTCGTGCGCGCTACCGCCCGTGTCGCTGCCGTCGTCATTGCCGGTGCCATGCTGGCCACCTGTTCAGACGTCAACACGCCAACACGGGTGAACCAGCGGGTGCCAGCCTCACCGCGTCTGGATGTGGTGCCCGGTGTTGATCCGGTGGTGGTGGCCGTTGGCGATGCGGTGTGCGGCACGGGCTCGTCCGCCAGTTCGCCGTGCAAGGACGAGGAGGTCGCGGCTCGCATCAGCGCGCTCACACCGCATGCGGTGCTGCTGCTGGGCGACCTGCAATATGAGAACGGGACCCTCGCCGATTTCAATACCTACTACAACGCATCCTACGGCGCGTTCAAAAGCATCTCCTATCCCGCGGCGGGCAATCATGAGTACAACACCGCCAATGCGAGTGGCTACTACGACTACTTCAATGGCGTCGGTGTCCAGGCCGGCCCCGCCGGCGACAGATCCAAAGGCTACTACAGTTTCAATCTGGGATCGTGGCACCTGGTGGCACTGAACAGCAACTGCAGCGCCATCGGCGGGTGCGGCGCGGGGTCGGCGCAAGAACAGTGGTTGCGCGCCGATCTTGCCGCCAACACCGCGTCATGTACGCTGGCGTACTGGCATCATCCACTGTTCAGTTCCGGCTCGCACGGCAACAACACCATCGTCCAGCCGCTGTATCAGGCGCTGTACGATTACGGAGCGGAGCTGGTGCTCAGTGGCCACGATCACACCTACGAACGTTTCGCACCACAGACCGCCGCCGGCGTCCTCGACAATGCGCGCGGAATTCGCGAATTCGTGGTGGGTACGGGCGGGAAGGAACAGACCGCCTTTTCGACAGTTCGCGCCAACAGCGTGGTGCGGAGCAACAGTTCATTCGGCGCGCTCAAGCTGACGTTGAAGGCCGCTGGATACGATTGGCAGTTCGTGTCGATTCCCGGCAATACCCTGGCTGATGCCGGCAGCGGAACCTGCTCGGCGCCTCTGCCCCCGCCGCCGGCGCAGACGACGCTCACCATTCCGGTATCGGCCGACGCCTACACGTTCAAGAATTCGCCCAACACCAACTACGGCACGCAGACGACGTTGCTGGTGGACGGCTCGCCGGTGGCACGAACGTATTTCAAGTTTGCCGTCACGGGAATCGGAGCGAAGTCGGTGGTGAGCGCGAAGCTGCGTCTGTACGCCGTCGACCCGTCAGACACCGGCGGTCGGTTGCACCGCGTGGCCGGCACGACGTGGGGAGAGACCAGCATCAAGTGGTCCAACGCGCCCGCCTACGACGCGGCGATTGTCGGGACGCTTGGCGCCGTGGTAGTAGGCGCGTGGTATGAGGTCGACGTGAAAGGGTACGTGACCGCCGATGGCACGGTGAGCTTTGCCCTCGAGTCGACCTCTACCAACGGTGCCGACTATCGGTCACGCGAGGGCGGAAGCGGCACAGCACCTCGGCTGGTAATCGTGACGCAGTAAGGGCCACGGCCTTAGCCGAACTGCCGCCCCTCATCCCGTTTGTAGGCCACCAGCGCACAGAGGCCGAACAGTACCGAATAGCCGGTAATCCACAGCAGGTGCGGGGATACGCCGCGCAGATCTCCGCCTCCCATGGCGTTCCAGCCCAACTGCCCCAGATGATACGAGGGCAGCCAGGGTGCGAACTCGCGCACGGCGGGCGGCAGCATCTGGATCGGGATGAACAAACCGGACCCGAATGCCAGCGGCAGGCTGATGAGGTTGGCGATGGGCGCCGCCGCCGATGGACCGACGGAGTAGCCGATCGCCAGTCCGAGCATCACAAACGGCGTCATGCCCAGCACGAGCACGGCCACGAGTTTCGCCCAGACCACGGCACTCAGGGCGATGTGTGCGGTGGCAACCGCAAACCCAAACAGCAACGCCAACGACGCCGCGCCAATGGCAAACGCGTTGATGAGTTTCGCGCCAATGTATGATGGTGCCGACAGCGGTGTCACGCGCAACAGCCGATTCCAGCCGAGCGCCCGCTCACTGGCGATCGACACGCCGAATGAAAAGAGCGCGGTGGTCATCATTGCATAAGCGCCGTACGAAGCCATCAGGTACGCGCCGACGCTGATGTTCCCTGCCGACTGTCTCGCGTTGGGCAGACCGAACAAGGCAAAGAACATGATGGGAAACACCACCGTGGGTACGACAAACGACGGCACACGAATCGTCTTGCGCAATTCGGCGGTGGCAGCGGCACGCAGCATGCTCATGGCTGCACCACGGCGCGTTGCGTGAGGGCCAGGAAGGCCTCCTCGAGCCCAGCATCAATCACTTCCAGGCGTTCAATCGGGGCGCCTTGACGAAAGAGTTGGGCGAGTCCGGCCTCCGGTTGCACCGTCAACACGGTCCAGTACGCGCCGTCGTGTGTCACCCGTTGCACACCCGGCAGCACGTCTAGGTCGGACTGTGTCAGCGTTGGCGCGTAGAAGCGCATATACCGACCGCCAACACGGGCCTTGATGTCGGCGGGCGATCCTTCGGCAATGACACGCCCGTGATCGACCACGATCACGCGATCGGCCAGCGCGTCGGCCTCTTCGAGGTAGTGCGTGGTGAGCACAATGGTGGTGCCGCGGGCCACTTGCCCGCGAATCTCCGTCCAAAAGCGCCGACGCGTCTCCACGTCCAGTGCCACGGTGGGCTCGTCGAGAAATAGCAGGTCGGGTCGGCCCACCAGGGCTACGGCAAAGTACAGTCGCTGCTTCTCTCCACCGGAAAGGGTCGCGACGCGCGCATCCGCCCGATGCGTGAGTTCGGCGATCCCGAGCACGTCAATCACCTCGAGTGGTTTGGCGTACATGGCGCCGAAAAACGACACCACTTCCCGTGCCGTCAGGGTGAGCGGCACGCCGGACTCCTGCAGCATCGCTCCGATGCGTGCCCGTGTGGCAGCAGCTCGAGGATCGGCACCGAATACCCGCACCGTACCGCTGGTGGTGGGTCGAAGACCCAGTAGCAAGGAGATGGCGGTCGTCTTGCCCGCGCCATTGGGTCCCAGCAGCGCCACGGTCTCACCGCGTTGCACGGTGAACGAGACGTTATCCAGTGCGGTGACGTTGCCAAAGCGCTTGGTGGCCTGTTCCAGCGAGACGGCAACATCAGTTGAACGCACGGCGACAGTCATATGGCGAGGGTGATGAGGAAGTGCGTCGCCGTACGTCCGCCGTCATTCGAAAGTTGCAGTGCGATCCGGACGGCTGTGTCAGCGCTCCGGTCGTGTGCGCAGTGCCGACCAGGTCCAGAGCGCGCCCAGGCAATCGACCACGCCAAAACCAATCAGTGCCGCAGGTGCCAGCGAGGCAGCCGCCAACCCCGCGAATCCGACCAGGGCCAGAACGCGCAGCCACACGGTCGCGTGAAAGAACGGCGTGAGTCCGGCGCGGGCCGAGAGCACGTAATACCCGCCCAGAATTCCGACGATCATGCCCAGCACGTGAATCCACGGCTCGGTGGTTGGTGCGATGTGCAGGAGTCCCAGCATCGTGTTGGGGGACACGATGAGCATGGCGGCGGTCGCCATGAGGTACACGCCAAACACCAGGACACTACGCGCGGCTGCGGTCATCGTGGATTACCAGGTGGAATGATGGAATCGGCCGCAACGCCGGCCTTGGTGATCACAATCGGTCGAATCAGTCCGCGCTCGTCGAAATGGAGAAGATCGATACTCACCACTCGATGATTACGATCAGTGTCGCCCAATGGCCGCCGGTGATAGACCATATACCAGTTGGGCGAACCGGGAGCATGCAACACGGAGTGGTGGCCCGCACCGGTGGCGACCGTGGAATCCTGCTGAAGGATCTTGCCGACTCGCTCGAACGGGCCGAAAGGTGAAGAGCCAATCGCATAGGCGACCGCGTAGTTCGGGCCAGTCCATCCACCTTCCGACCACATGAAGTAATAGCGGCCATCCTTCACCAGCATGTAGGCGCCTTCCACGTAGCCTGCCGGCGTGATCTCCTTGAACAGCGATCCGTCGGCAAACGGAACAAAGCCGGTGAAGTCGTCGTTAAGACGCGCGATGTTGCAGTGACGCCATCCACCATAGACGATATACGTCGCCCCGTCTCGATCCTGAAATACCATTTGATCGATGGGCTGGGCCCCATTGTGAAACGCGTCAATGAGCGGCTTGCCGAGGTAATCGAGGTATGGCCCCTCGGGTCGGCGTGCCCGTGCCACACCGATACCGCCGGCCTCACGATCGTTCTGAATATCATTGGCACCGAAGAACAGATAGTACCAGCCCCCCTTCTCGATAACGGACGGTGCCCAGAGCGCGCGCCGCGCCCACCGCACGCCGGCGGTATCCAGCACGTGTTCGTGCTTCACCCAGGTGACGAGGTCCCGGGACGAGAATGCGTCCATGAACGTCTGGCGGTCATAGGACGCCGAGTACGTGGGGAAAATCCAATACTGCCCGCCGAAGACATGGGCTTCGGGATCGGCATACCACCCGGCGAGGATCGGATTCCCCGATCGCGCGGGCTGCGCGCTGGTCGGTTGTGCGAACGACACGAACACGAGCGCCGTCACCACTACGCGATCGATCCGCCGCCATCGGTTGCGTGGTGTCATGGGGTTCGCAAGTGGGTGTTGGACGAGCGCCAGCTTGGCGCCCGCCTAACTTGCACCCCTTGTCATGTCGGTCGCCAGTGGGGGCTAGTCTTCGTGCCCGTCGTGATTGCGATCGCGAAATGCCTTGAACGCGAAGCGGATGTTGTTCTGCACGGTGCTCCGCGTGCCGCCCGGCGTATTGGCCAGTGCCGGCGACAGCAGGCCTCCCGACGGACGGACGAACCACGTCCCGAGGTCAACGGACACGGTGACATCATCGCCGCCGGTCTTGATCACCACCGGCGCAGTGAGCGGGACCTCGATCTTCGCGTCGACGTCGCCAACGAATACGAAGGGCGTGCCATTGTAGGTGCCCTCAAGTCGCACGCTGATGCCGCGAAAGTCCGGAAACGCTTGCCGAAACGCCGCATCGGCGGAGTCGGAGCTGGTCACTTTGTGCAGCGTCAAACGCACGGAGGAATACGTCCCTTCGGGTACGGGCACGGCCACGCGGGCGCCGTCTGTGCCGTTCATGGGAACATCCACCAGGAATGGCCCGACGCGCACCGAAGGGCAGTCCGCATCGTCGCGGTCGTGCTGCGATCTGGCATCAACGCTGCGCACGCCGTTCTGCGCTGCGGCGCCGGCAAAGTCATCATCGTCGGTGCAGATGGCGGTTGCGCTCTTGAGCTTCACGTCACGCACGACAAACTGCGCTTTCGAAATCACGATCACGTCAGCGTCGCGCGTGATGCGTACGCCCAACGGGGTGTTGGTAACGACCGGCGCAGCGCCGACAATGGGTGACCCATCGGCGGTCACGACCGCTGCCGTGGCCGTCAGCCCCGCCGCAGAGGTGCGGGACACTTGAAATCCCAGGCCAACGGTTCCGTGATTGTTGGGGCCGGTGCCTTCGCTGCATGCCGCAAGAGTCCACATCGCGGCAGCGCCCAGCATGAGCGCGAAGTTGGAACGTTGCATGGTGACGGACTCCGTGAGTCGAGGAAAGAGGCGCGCGCGATTGCCTGATGCGCGGGTGGTGCAATGACACACCTGAAGCATGATTGGCGGGATGAGCACTGGAAGTGATCGGGGGCACCAAGCTCACAATTCCCCGGTCACGCCGGTGGCCACCTCTGTCAGCGCCCCGGGCCCTCGCAACGGAAACCCACATCGGGGACGTTGCAACTTGGCGCTGGGGGATTCGTACGGCTGTCCATCCGTGGCCGCCTCCCGCCGCAGCCCCACCCGCCCGCATCCCGCCGATCCATGACTGAGTCCTCGACCGCTCCGCTCCTTTCAGTGACAGCGCTCCGGCAGGATGTCCGGTTTGCCGGTCGGATGCTTGCCAAGAGTCCGCTCTTCACGACCATCGTGGTGCTCACGCTGGCCATCGGGATCGGGCTGAATACCGCGGTGTTCGCGGCCGTCGACGCGTTGATGTTGCGTCCGCTGCCGGGCGTACGAAACAGCAACGAACTGATGCAGCTGTATCGCACCGCGCCGGGCAACGCGCGATTCAATTCCAGCTCGATTCCGCATTTCTTCGATCTGCGCAACCGTACCAAAGGCGTGTTTTCCGGAGTCGCCGCGTGGTCCTTTCAGCCCGTGAACATCACCGCCGACGGTCCGCCGCGAACGGTGATGGCGGAGATGGTGTCGGCCAATTTCTTCAGCGTGCTGGGCGTGAATGCGTTGCGCGGCCGGTTTTTCACCCCCGATGAAGACGTGGGCGCCGGCGCCCATCCGGTGGCGGTGCTGAGTTACGGGGCGTGGAAGAGCCTCTTCGCGTCCGACCCCAACGTCGTGGGACGCACCATTCCGGTGAACAGCCAGTCGATGACCATCATCGGGGTGGCGCCGGAGGGTTTCAACGGCGCACTGCCGATTGTCCAACCCGAGTTGTGGGTGCCGATCATGCAGGTGGCGCAAATCAAACCCGGCAATGGCAGTGATCTGGAGAATCGGGGCAACAACTACAACACCGTGATTGCGCGACTCGCCCCGGGCATTTCGGTGGAGCAGGCGCGAGCCCGGCTCACGGCCGTGGACGCCGAATTGCTGAAGGAGTTCCCCAACGACTACGAGGGATCAGGCACCAACCTGGTGCGTCAAGACGACGCGGGCATCCATCCCATGTTTCGCGGCGCGCAATTTGGACTCTCAGCGGTCGTGATGGTGGTGGTCGCCATTCTGCTCATCATCGCCTGCGTCAATGTGGCCAACCTGTTCCTCGCGCGCGCCCGCGATCGCGCGCGCGAGATGGCCATCCGGCTGGCATTGGGCGCCCGTCGCGCGGCACTGGTCCGACAACTCCTGATTGAGAGTCTGCTCTTCTCGTTGGTGTCCGGCGTGGCGGGTCTGCTGGTGGCGGTGTGGGCCATCCGCATTGCCAACAGCGTGTCAGTTCCCATGAGCATCACCATGAAGCCGGACATCACCTTGAGTCCGATGGTGCTGGGATTTGCCTTCGGCGTGACCGTCCTCACCGGCATGCTGTTCGGCATTGCGCCAGCGCTGCAATCCACCAGTCCGGCACTCATACCCGCGCTCAAGGGCGAGGCGCCAGCGGGCGAGTCACGCTCCCGCACCAGCAAAGGCCTGGTCGTGGCACAGATGGCGCTGTCCATCGTGCTGCTGGTGTGTGCGGCGCTGTTCCTTGTGAACCTGCGTAGCGCCACCACGCTGGACAAAGGGTTTGACGGTGAAAACCTGCTCATCGCCGACGTCGATCCGGGTCTCCAGGGTTATGCCCGTCCACGCGCACGGGAGTTCTATCGCACCGTGCTGGAGCGGCTGCGCGCCAATCCCATGGTACGCGACGTCGCGATCATCAGCGATGTGCCGCTCGGCCCCAGCAACAGCGATCGCGGGGTGAGCATCCCGGGATACGTACCGGCCAAGAACGAAGGCATGTCCATCTCGTACACCAGCGCCAGTGCGGGCTACTTCAAGACCATGGGAATCGGGCTGCGCGCGGGAAGAGAATTTGTCGAACAGGACGACAGCACGGCCGCCCAGGTCATTGTGGTGAACCAACGCTTTGCGGATCGGTTTTGGCCCGGGCAATCGGCCATTGGCAAAACCGTGCGCACCGGTGAGCGCGACTACAGCATTGTCGGGGTGGTGCCCACCGGTAAATACCAGCGCCTTGGTGAAGATCCCACGGCGTACATGTACTTCGCGCAGAACCAGCGTTTTCAAACCACCATGTCGTTTGTGATTCGCACCAAGGGCGATCCCATGGCCCTCGCGCCGACGCTGCGACGCGAGATTGCCGCGCTCGATCCCAACTTGCCGGTCAGCAGCATTCGCACCATGGACAAGCATCTGGGCTGGGCGCTGATGCCGGCGCGCGTGGCGGGAACGGCCCTTGGGGTGTTCGGCCTGCTTGGTCTTTTGCTGGCATCCGTGGGCATGTACGGGGTGATGGCGTACTCGGTGGCGCAACGCACCCGCGAAATCGGGATTCGCATGGCCATCGGCGCCACGGCGTCGCACGTGATCACGCTCATCATGCGACAGGGACTGACCTTGGTGCTGGTGGGCACCGCGATCGGGCTGGCCGGTGCCATCGCCGCGTCGCGTCTGCTGGCCAGCGTGTTGTACGGAAGCGACGCAATCAATCCAGCCACGTTCGTAGCGGTGCCGCTGGTGCTCATCGCGGTCGCTGCAGTCGCGACATTTGTGCCAGCTCGTCGAGCGGCGTTGGTGGATCCGGCCATTACGTTGCGGGCCGAGTAGCGGCCTCGGGGGGATTGCCGGAGCGGCGACAATCTCGTATGCTGGCCACGCCGTGTGCAGACGGTCGCGGCCCCTCCCCCCTCCCGAGGAGATACGTTCATGTTCCATTCTTGGCGCCCGGTGTTGGCGCTGGTCGGTTTGCTGGCGGGTGCGCAGGTCGCGCCGCTGGCACGTGCCACAGCCCAGCAAGGTTCGGGCGGTACGCTCACGGTTCGCGTGGTGGATATCGCGAGCCAAAAGCCAGTCGAAGCGGCCCGCGTATTTTTGGTGGGGACCACCATTGGCGGCACCACCTCGCTGGATGGTCGCCTCACCCTGCGGCCGGTTCCAGCGGGTGAGTTCACCGCCCGAGTGCTGCGCGTGGGGTATGGCGAGCAGACCAAAAAGGTGACGATCGTTGCCGGGCAGACGGCCACGATCGAGATCGCCCTCGCCGTTGCGGCGGTCAACCTCACGCCGGTCGTCACGACCGCTACCGGCGAACAACGGCGCGTGGAGATTGGAAACGCCACGGCCAACATCGACGTCTCGAAGGTGCTCGAGACGGCACCCGTGGGGAATCTCAACGACCTGTTGAACTCCCGCGCGCCCGGCGTGACGGTCACCAGTGGCACACAAACCGGCACCGGTGCGCGCATTCGCATTCGCGGCATGAATTCAGTGAGTTTGTCCAACGAGCCGATCTGGATCATCGACGGCATTCGGATGACCAGCAACAACGCGAGTTTCTCCACCGCCACGGGCAATGGCGGCACCACCGGCGGCAACAATCCCAGCCGGGTTGGTGACCTGAACCCCGAAGAAATCGAGAACATCGAGATCGTGAAGGGTCCGTCGGCCGCCACGCTGTATGGCACCGATGCGGCCAACGGCGTCATCCTCGTGACCACCAAGAAAGGCCGTGCCGGCGGTGCGCGTTGGACAGTGTACACCGAAGGCGGCGCGCTGACGGATCGCAACTATTACCCGACGGCGTACAGCACCTGGGGCAAACGTCCCGGCGAAACGGTCTCCACGCGCGGTTTCTGCAATCTGCAGCGCGTCGGCACGGGTGAGTGCACGGCCGACTCCACCAGCGCACTGAACATCTTCGACGAAAAAGATCTCACGCCGGTGGCCACCGGCAATCGCCAGCAGTATGGCGTGCAAGTGTCCGGCGGCAGCGAAGTGGTGCGCTACTTTGTGTCGGCGGAAAACGAAACCGAAGTCGGCGTGCTGTCGCTGCCGCAGTTCGAACGCCAGCGATTCGACTCAGCGGGCATCCCGTTGCGCTCGTGGACATCGCGCCCCAACCAGATGGCGCGCAAGTCATTGCGCGTGAATCTGAACACCACCATCTCGCCGAAGTTGGATCTGGCGATGTCCACCAACTTCGTCGGATTGGGTCAGCGCTTTTCGCTGGAATCGAACGCGACGGCCGGACTGGGCTCGCAGGTGTTTGGCGGTCCCGGCACACGCAGCAACGGGGCGGTCAGTGGTCAGACCAGCTCGCTCAATGGCTATCGCGCCTGGACTCCCGGGTACACGTGGCAGGAGAAGACGGGGCAGGACGTCAACCGGTTCATCTGGTCGGCACAGGCCAATTGGCGTCCGTTCAGCTGGCTGGCCAACCGCGCCACCATCGGCAACGACTGGACCGGTCGTGACGACCAGAATCTGCTGTACCGCGGCGAAGGGCCACCGCTCACTGCCACCACGCGGCTGGGGTCGCGCGGTATCAACCGCGTGAACATTCGCAATACCACCGTCGACCTGGGTTCGTCGGCGCAGTACAACTATTTCGGACTGAGCCACAAGACCACCATCGGCGCGCAGTACGTGGACTTCCAATTGGCCAGCGCGGCTACGGGTTCTGCGCAGTTGGCTCCAGGGTCACAGAATGTGGGTTCCGGAACACAGCCCTCCGTCTCTGAAGGCACCACGTTGCAGAAGACGTTTGGCGTCTTCTACGAGCAGGCCTTGGCATGGAACGATCGTCTGTTCCTCACGGCCGCCGTGCGAAGCGACCAGAACTCCGCCTTCGGCACGAATTTCCAGAGCATCGTCTATCCCAAAGCGTCGGCCTCGTACCTCATCTCGCAGGAGCCGTGGTGGCGGGCGCCCTCGTTTGTGAACTCGCTGCGCCTGCGCTACGCCTACGGACAGTCCGGGGTGCAGCCGGGACCCAATGATGCGTTGCTCTTCTACGGCGCCAGCACCACGAGCATTGCCGCCACCGACCAGCCGACGGTCACGCAGGCGGCGCTCGGAAACCCGGATCTCAAGCCGGAGCGCTCCGCCGAACACGAAGTGGGCTTTGAAGCCGGACTCTTTTCGCAACGTCTCAATCTCGACGTCACCTACTACAGCAAGATCACGCAGGACGCGCTGATCAGCGCGGTGTTGCCACCGTCGTACGGCAGCGTGGCCTCGCAGCTGCGCAATCTCGGCGCGGTGAAGAACGCCGGACTCGAACTGGGCGTGACCGCGCAGCTCGTTGACCGCCGGGCGTTCGCGTGGGACGTGAACATTGCCACGTCGGCCAACGACAATAAAGTGGTGTCGTTGGGCAGCACCCCGCCGCAGATCGGAACCCCGAGCCGTACGGTGCCGGGGTATCCCGTGCAGGGCTACTGGGCGCAACCGATCACCGGATGGCAGGACAAGAACGGCGACGGCCTGTTGACGTATTTCGCGGACGCGTCAAAGAACGAAGTGTTCGTGGGCGATTCCGCCATCTTCCGCGGCTACGCCACGCCACGGTACCAGACCACCGTGTCCAACGGCTGGGACCTGTTCAATCGCAAGCTGCGCATCGTGTCCATGTGGGATTGGCGCAGTGGCGGACTCTGGTACAACAACACCGAGCGGATCCGGTGCACGCGCCCGAATTGCAGCGGTCGCATGAACACGAAAGCCGAGCTGGTCGATCAGGCCACGAACATCGCGGCCAACGAGCACCCGGCACGCACATTGGACGGATTCCTGCAGAGCGGCGCGTTTGTGCGTCTCCGCGAGGCGTCGCTGCAATACACGTTCGCGCCGGAGTTGGCATCGAGGCTGGCGCGCGCGCGGTCGATGTCGTTGGTGGTCACGGCGCGCAACCTCAAGCTGTGGACCAAGTATCGCGGCACCGACCCGGAGTCGGGCTTCAATACCACCAACGGCACGGACGCACCCAGCGAGTTCCAGACCGTCGGTCCGCCAAGCTACTTCATCGTCCGTCTCAACCTCGGCTTCTAGGACTTCCGACCCATGACCACAACCATTTTCACGGGCCGGCCCTCCACGCGGCGTTGTGTTGGCGCCGCGGTGGCCGTTGCCCTCTCGTTGACCGCCTGCAGTTCCGCCAAGGACAGCCTGTTGGCCGTGACTGACCCCGATATCATCAACGCCAGCGACGTCAACTCCGCGGAAGGGGCCATCGCGCTCGCCAACGGCGCGATTGGCACGTTTCGCACCACCACCGGGGGTGGAGAAAGCATCTGGTTGTTTGGTGGCCTGCTGGCCGACGAGTGGTCCACCAGCTCCACGTTCATCCAGAATGACGAGGCCGATCAGCGGCGGGTGCAGGAGTTCAACTCATCCGTCACGGGCATGCTGCGCAATTTGTATCGCACACGCACCCGCGCCAACGAAGCGATCACGGCGCTCAAGACCTTCAGCCCGAATTCCCGCGCCTTGTTGGCCGAGATGTATCTGGCGCGCGGATACTCGGAGATGCAACTGGCATTGGACTTCTGCAACGGTATCCCGATTGGTCTCACCAACGTCATTCCGCCGGACAACGGGACACCAAAGTCCAATCAGGAGGTGTTCACCCTGGCGGCGGTGTCACTCGACTCCGCGCTGGGTTTCGCCAACGGCAGCGATGCGCAGAGTGTGCTCATGAACCGTGCCGTGCGAGTGGTCCGCGCGCGTGTCGCGCTGGCGCTGGCCGACTACACCACGGCGGGATCGCTGGTGACCGGACTGCCAACAGCCTTCGCGTATCAGCACACGTTCTCGCTTACCACCAGCACGAATACCGTGTGGGGACAGGGATTGAGCTCACGACGCTACAGCGTGGGCGACAGTGTCGAAGGCAATCGACGTGACATTCCGGTCGCGAATGCCATTCCGTTTGCGTCGGCGCGCGATCCGCGATTGCCGGTGACCACGCCAACCACCGGCGCTATCAACGGGCAAGATGGACTGACGTATACGCGCACCACGACCACGTGGGGGCAACTCACGGCGCTCGATGTGGCCAACGGCGTGGATGCCCGCATGATCGAAGCCGAGGCGGCGCTCAAGGCCAACAATCCCACGCAGTGGTTGGCCATTCACAACGCGCTCCGGGCCGCACCGCCCAAACTCGGGGATATCCAACCGGCCGTCATGCCGGCGCTGACCGACCCGGGCACCGAGGTTGGGCGGGTTCTGCTCCACTTCCGTGAGAAGGCATTCTGGACGTTCAGCCGCGGTCAGCGTCTTGGCGACATGCGGCGGCTCATCCGTCAGTACGGGCGCACGGAAGCGAACACGTTTCCGCAGGGTGTGCACTACAAGGGCGGTACTTATGGCACCGATGTGAACTTCGCCGTCAGCACCGACGAACGAAACAATCCGAACTACAAGGGGTGCACGAATCGACTGCCGTAACGCAGTCGCGTGATTGTCGCGAGGCCCCGGACACGGTTGTGTTCGGGGCCTCGTCGCGTGCTCAGCCCAACTCCGCCTTGAGTGCCGTCACCAGTGTCTCCACGTCACGCTGGGTGTTGAACAGGTGCGTGGAGATGCGGTGGCCGTTGAGGAAATTGGCGGGCACCGCCTTCACTTCGATGTGGTATTTGTCGATCAGGCGCTGACGAAACGCGCCGCTGTCTACCGCCGGTGGCAGCTCGTAGGTGAGCAGCGGCGACGTGAGCGGTCCGGGTGCGGCGCTCACCACGCGAATCTTCGGCACCTGTTGCAGCGCGGCGTGCAGGCGATCGCGCAACGCCAGAATGTATGATTCGATGCGCGACTTGCCGATAGCCACGTGGTAGTCGAATGTCGCTCCCAACCCCAGCACACTGGGCAGGCTGCACACGCCGGAGGATGCGGAGTACGCGTTGCGTCCGCTTTCCAGCGCAATGGGGTCGATGGTCTTTCCCAGTGTGGCGCTGAGATACAGCAGGCCCGTGCCCTTGGGCGCCAGCAACCATTTGTGACCACTGGTCGCGTAGACATCACAGCCCAGCGCCTTCACGTTCACGTCGATACCGCCTACGGCCTGCGCACCATCCACCACCGTCATGCAGCCCCGCGCGTGCGCCAACGCCGACAGTTCCGCCACCGGCATGCGGAAGCCGGTGGACGTGAGCAGGTGCGAAAACGACAGCACGCGGGTTCTCGGTGTGATGTGCTGCGCGAAGCGATCGACGATGGCTGGCGCGTTGTTTTCACCCGGAGGGATGGACACCACGTCGAGGACCACGCCGTATCGGCGCGCCACATAGTCCCAGCAGACGCGACCGCCGGGATGCTCCTGATCGGTGGTGAGCACGCGGTCGCCGGCCGCGAACGTGAGCCCCTGTGCCACCCAATTCATGCCCTCGGTGGTGCAGTTGGTCAGCACCAGCTCGTCGGTGGTGCAACCAATGAACGCCGCCGCCTTGGCGCGTACGCCCTCCATGGCCTGCTCGTGGGCTCCGTATCCGAAGGCGGCCGGATCGGTCTCGAGTTCGCGCCACGCCGCGATCACTTTCTCGATGACCGGACGCGGTGTGGGGCCCAGCGAACCGGTTTGCAGGTAGGTGATCCCCGGCGCGAACGAAAAGTCGCCGCCGGCGGCCAGGCCCAGCGCGGGCTGCGGAGCGCGATCGGCAGGAGAGCTGAGCGCGCGCAGCGCGCGCGGTGTCAGTCCGCCCAGCGACACCGCGCCCAGCGATGCGAGAAACGCCCGCCGAGACGCGGTGTCGTCAGTCACGGCTACTGGGGTTGTGCGACCGTGCGCAGATACGGCTTGATGGTCTTGAAACCCTGCGGATACTTCTTCGCGGCCTCTTCATTGGAGACGGCGTTGGAAATGATGACGTCCTGCCCCTGCTGCCAATTGGCCGGTGTCGACACCGCATGCGTGGCCGTCAACTGCACAGAGTCCAGCAGGCGCAGCACTTCGGCAAAATTGCGCCCTGAGCTCATGGGGTACATCAGGATGGCCTTCACCTTCTTGTCCGGGCCGATAATGAATACCGACCGCACGGTTTCATTGTCCTTGGGCGTGCGCTGGCCCGGCACGGCCTCCTCGGGGAGCATGTCGTACAGTTTGGCGACGTGCAGGTCGGCGTCGCCGATCATCGGGAACGTGACCTTGTGGCCCTGGGTCTCTTCGATGTCCTTGGCCCACCCGGCATGCTCGCTCACCGGGTCGGCGCTCAGGCCGATCACCTTGGTGTGGCGCTTGTCGAACTCGGGCTTGAGGCCGGCCATCGAACCCAGCTCGGTGGTGCACACCGGCGTGTAGTTCTTCGGGTGTGAGAAGAGGATGGCAAAATGGTCGCCAATCCACTCGTGAAAGTGGATGGGGCCTTCGGTGGTGTCGGCGGTGAAGTCGGGGGCTGCACTGGCCGCGCTCGGATGCGTCGGCCGCGCATTGCCGGCGCAGGTCCTTCCCGAGCGCGTAGTTGACTCGATTGTCACTCGCGCGCTGAAGGCGTTTCCCACGCCCGGCGTTGCGGTCGTGGTTGTTCAGGACGGCAAGGTGGTGGTGGCCAAGGGCTACGGCGTCAAGACGCTGGGGGACACGGCGCGCGTGACGCCCACCACCCGGTTCGGTATCGCGTCAAATACCAAAGTGTTTACGGCCACAGCCCTCGGTCTCCTGGTGGAGGAGGGGAAGCTCGAGTGGGATGCACCCGTCATTCGGTATCTGCCGCAGTTCGCGATGTACGATCCCTTCGTGACGCGCGAGCTCACGGTGCGCGACTTGCTGGTGCATCGCAGTGGCCTGGGGCTGGGCGCCGGCGACCTGCTGTGGTGGCCAGCATCCACCTACAGCCGCAAGGACATCATGTATCGGCTGCGCTTCATCAAGCCGGCCACGTCATTTCGTTCGGCGTACGCCTACGACAACGTGCTGTACCTGGTGGCGGGCGAGATTATCGAATCGGTGAGCGGAATGTCGTGGGAGCGCTTTGTTGAAGAGCGCATTCTCAGGAAGGTCGGCATGACCCATACCACGTCGCGGCACGGTGACGCGGCCGCTCCGGGTGATGTGGCGACCACGCATGCACCGGTGAACGGCGCGCTGCGGGTGATCGCGCCGATGACCAGCGACAACACCAATCCGGCCGGTGGCATCAACAGCGGTGCCATCGACATGGCGAAATGGGTGCTCACGCAGTTGGACTCGGGGAAAGTAGCCGATGGCACGCGACTGTTTCGTGCGTCGACCGCACGCCAACTGTGGGCCCCGGTCACCCCAACGCCCATCGGGACACCGCCACCGGAGCTGGCCCCGCTGCAGCGCGACTTCGGGTTCTATGCGCTCGGACTCAATGTGATCGACTTCCGCGGACGGAAGACATTGCATCATACCGGTGGGCTCCCTGGTTATCTGAGTTCAGTCGCCATGGTGCCGTCGGCGCGGGCGGCGGTGGTGGTCCTCACGAACGACGAATCCAGCACGTTTCTGGCGCTCACCTGGGCGTTGCTGGACCGTGCGCTCAACGCCCCGTCATTCGATTGGATTGGCGGGTACGCGGCGCTGACCGCGCGACAAGACCGCGCATTGGTTGATGCCGCCAAGGGCGCGCAGGCATCCCCCGACTCGGTCTCGCGTCCGTCGTTGGCCCTGGAGAAGTACGCGGGCACCTACGAAGACGCATGGTACGGCGACGTTACGGTGACGCACGAGCAGGGCACGCTGGTGATGCGCTTTTCGCACACGCCGCAACTGGTGGGGGACATGGTGCCGTGGCAACACGACACGTTTCTCGTGCGCTGGCGCGATCGGGAATTGCGGGCCGACGCCTACGCGACGTTTGCGCTGCTGCCAGATGGACGCATTGATCAGGTGAAGCTGCTCCCCGCGTCGCCCGATGTGGACTTCTCATTCGATTTCGCCGATCTGTTGCTCCAACCCAAACGAGCGGCGAGGCCGTAGCACCATGGCCATGTCGGTGGCGAAACGGTCCGCAGGCAGCCTCATGAAAACCATGCAGCTGCAGGCCACCGTTCTGGGCAGCTCACTCGGCGCGGCGTGGCTCACCCTGGCTCTCAATGTGCTCAGCGGTGGCGCACTGTTGCCGTACGGCATTGTCCCACGCTCAGTCACGGGGCTGCGCGGCATTCTGTTCGCCCCGTTCCTGCACGCGAATCTGGCGCATCTGACGGCCAACACCGGGTCGTTCGTGGTGCTGGGTTGGTTGGTGATGCTACGCGACAAGCGACACTTCGGACGCGTGACGCTGGCGGCTGCACTGACCTCGGGAATCACGTCATGGCTGCTGGGAGCGCCGGGATCGGTACACATCGGCGCCAGCGGCGTGATTTTCGGCTACCTGGGTTTTCTGATGGTGAGCGGGTGGTACGCGCGCACATTCGCCAGCATAGGGCTCAGCATTGGCGTGACCGCTGTGTGGGGGAGCCTGGTGTTTGGTGTGTTGCCCAACATGCCGGGGGTGAGCTGGCAGGGACATCTGGGCGGATTCATTGGCGGGGTGTTGGCGGCGCGGGCGTTTCGAAGAGCGTAGGCAGCGGCATCAGCCGTGGTCCGGAAGTCGCTCGATGAAATCGGCATCGGCGAGATCCTGCGGTCGACCAGTCGCGCGCTTGTTTCTAAGCAATGAGGCGCGATCGATGAACCAGACCGGTACACCGTCAATCGTCCCGCCGACTTTTGTCGACCAGGCATCATCAAACGACACGGCATACAACCGCGTCAAGAGGTCAACGCGATTCGGCGCGCGTCCCAGTTGGATCATCCGATCGTCGGCAGCGAAATCCGCAGCCGACAGCCCATCCGACGCGAAACCGAATTCGCGCAATGCCCGTACAATGCGCGACCCATTCTCCTCAGTGGGTCGGACATAGCAGTCCAGATCCTCAGTGAATCGCGGATGTCCGTGAAACGCTACGGCGTGACCGCCGACGACGATGTACTCAACGTGGTTCGAGCTGAACAACGCGAGCAACTCGCGCAAATCCTTGTGTAGTCTCTCCACGGGCCTCCCTGTACCACGCGATGAGATCCAGCGCCCGATCAAGGCGCTGTTGCGGTGTCATCGCCGACAATTCTTCCCGGTCGGCCTGCGCCGCGTCATCGTGCGACTTGAAGATTCGGATCACACGTTCCATGGATGGAAACTATTGTCTGGCGGGCCCCGTCGCACTTACACCTTGTGCGTGGACAACAGCAAACTCGTCTCCGAGTTCGACACGCCCTTGATGGTGCGAATGCCGCGCAGTGCCTCGTCAAACGTCTCAAGACTGTCGGTCGCCACCTCGGCCACGATGTCCCATCGGCCATTGGTGGTGTGCAACGCCCGCACCTCGGGATAGCCGCGCAACGCCTTGAGAATGGCGTCGGAGCGATCGCCCTCCACGCTGATCATCATCACGGCCCGCACGCGATGCGCGGCCACCTCGGGCGTGGTGCGAACCGTGAACCCCAACAGCACCCGCTGCTCGATGAGGCGATCGATGCGGTTCTGCACGGTGCCGCGGGATACACCCAACTGCTTGGCCAGCTGCGCGACTGATACCCGGGCGTTCTCGCGGAGCAAAGAAATGAGTCGGAGGTCCTGACTATCCATGGTTGAGTTCGCTAGATAACGAGGAATAGAGCATAATGTCAATAGCTAGTGCCAAAACGCCAAAAAGACAAGCAAATATGTGCATATATCTAGCTTGTTGCTAACACTGGCCGGCGACAGCTTCCAGTCATGTCACCAACACTGCTCGATTCACCCGTCTATTCACTGCGCCCGGGTTCCTTTCCCGTTCGCCGGACGCCGGCCCCGACACCCTCTGGCACCGTCCAGCTGATTGGCGTGCCCATGGACCTCGGCGCCAGTCGCCGCGGTGTGGATATGGGCCCGTCAGCGATGCGGCTGGCCAATCTCAGCGAGTTGCTGCAGCGATTGGGATTGGTGGTGGACGACATCGGCAACGTGACCGTGCCCGACCGCGCGTCGATTGCCACCACCCTCGCCGCGCGGCTGGCCGCCATCACCGATGTCTGCGAGGAAGTCGCGCACTTGACCGCGACGGCCGTCCGCGACGGCGTACGTCCGCTGGTCATCGGTGGCGATCACTCGCTGGCGGCAGGTTCGGTGGCCGGAACAGCCACCGCGCTGGCTGAACGTGGCGAACGCGTGGGGCTGATCTGGCTGGACGCGCACGGCGATCTCAACACACCAAATACCAGTTTGAGCGGCAACGTGCATGGTATGCCGGTCGCTCACCTGCTGGGTCTGGGCGATCACCGCTTGTCACACCTGGCCAGCACGTTTCCGGCGGTGCGACCGGAGCATCTCGTGTATGTGGGGCTGCGCGATCTCGACGACGCCGAGAAGGCGCTCATCGCTGAGTTGGGATTGCAGGCGTTCACCATGCGCGACATTGACGAGCGTGGACTCCGCTCGGTGATGGATGAAGCGGTGGCGATTGCCACACACGGCACCGGTGGCGTGCACCTCTCGTGCGATGCCGACTGGATTGATCCCCGCGAAGCCCCGGGCGTTGGCACGCCGGTGCGCGGTGGCGCCACGCTGCGGGAAGCACATCTCGCCATGGAGATTATTCACGATTCCGGTGCGTTGTTGGCCATGGACCTGGTGGAGATCAACCCGATTCTGGATCGCCAGAATCACACCGCGGAACTGGCCGCTGAACTGATCGCGAGCGCCTTCGGGCGCCGCATTCTCTGAACCGCGATTCCGGAGCCCATGACGATGTCCGACCTCTTGAGCGGTTCCGCCGCACTGATGAGCGCGACCGACGAGTGCATCGCCCGCGAAGACGCGTGGGGTGCCCACAATTACCATCCGCTCGACCTGGTCATTGAAAGCGCACTAGGCGCCTGGGTGACCGACGTGGAAGGGAAGCGCTATCTCGATTGCCTGAGTGCGTACTCGGCGGTGAACCAGGGCCACTGTCATCCGCGCATTCTTGCCACACTCGTCGAACAGGCGTCACGGGTGACGCTGACGTCCCGGGCGTTTCGTAACGAGCAGCTTGGCGCGTTCTGCGAAGAGCTGGCGCAGCTGTGCGGCATGGAGATGGTGTTGCCGATGAACACCGGGGCCGAGGCGGTGGAGACGGCCATCAAGGCCGCACGCCGCTGGGGCTATCGCGAGAAAGGTATTCCCGATGGGCAGGCCACCATCATCGCGTTCGAGAACAATTTCCACGGACGCACCACCACCATCGTGGGCTTCTCGTCGGAGCCCGCGTATCGCGAGCACTTTGGACCGTTCGCGCCAGGCTTCGTGCTGGTGCCTTTCGGTGACATCGCGGCCGTGCGCGCGGCCATGACGTCGAACACGTGCGCCGTGCTCATCGAGCCGATTCAGTGTGAAGCGGGCGTGCTCATGCCGCCCGACGGTTTCATGCGCGAGCTGTCGGCGCTGTGCCGCGAGCAGAACGTGCTGCTCATTGCCGACGAAATTCAGACGGGACTTGGCCGCACAGGACGTTTGTTCGCCTGCGATCACGACGACGTGCAGCCGGACATGTATGTGCTGGGCAAGGCACTGTCGGGTGGATTCTATCCCGTGTCTGCGGTCGTGTCCCGGAAGGACGTACTCGGCGTATTCGGGCCCGGATCACACGGCAGCACATTCGGCGGCAACCCGCTGGGCTGCGCGGTGGCGCGCACCGCCCTGCAGGTCATGCAGGACGAGCAGCTGGTGGAGCGTTCCGCCGAGTTGGGCGCCTGGTTCCTCGCACAGGTGCGCACGATTGACCATCCCAGCATCAAGGCGGTGCGCGGCCGCGGGCTGATGGTGGCCATCGAGCTGAATGAAAAGGCCCGTCCGTTCTGCGAAGCGCTCAAGGAGCGCGGCATGCTGTGCAAGGAAACGCATGATTTCGTGCTGCGTTTGTCGCCGCCGCTGGTGGTGAGCAAGGACGACCTGGGCTGGGCGGTGGAGCAACTGCGGGCGGTGTTCGCGGCGCACTAGCTGCCGGCTGGTCGGTCGGTCCGCTATGCCGCGGACCGATCCCAACCCTTTCGGACGACAGGATGTCCAACGGGAGTCCCCAACTCCCGGAGTGTGGCGTGCTCGTTCCCCTGTACGCTGTGGTCGCCGCCCTGCAGGCGACGCAACCGTCTGCGCCTGCCGTGCCGCTGTCGGCCGCGAGCGTTGCGGCGACTCGCGCCTTACAGGCGCCGAGTGTCAACGGACGCGATGACGACCCGGTGTGGCGCTCTGCGCCCAAGACCACGGGCTTTCGACAATTCGAGCCGCACGTCAACAGCGAGCCCACGTTTCGCACGGAATTCCAGGTCGCCTACGACGCGCGCAACTTCTATGTGTTCGTGCGTATGCACGACCCGCACCCCGACAGCATCATGCACGCCCTCTCGCGACGCGACGTGCGCGGTCCATCCGACCAGATTAAGCTGTTGATCGATTCGTACGATGATAAGCGCTCGGGCTACGAACTGGCAGTGAATCCGGATGGTGTCAAGCGCGACTACTCGATCAGCAATGATGGCAACGAGGACGAATCGTGGAACGGCGTCTGGGACGTGGCCACCACGGTCGACGCGGAAGGATGGACGGCGGAATTCCGGGTTCCCCTGTCGCAACTGCGATACGCCGGAACCGCCGATCACACATTCGGATTTGGCATCTGGCGTGACATCGAGCGCCTGAACGAACGGGAGGCGTGGCCGGAATACTCCCCGACGCGCAATGGACTGGCGTCGCAGCTTGGTCGGCTGACCGGATTGGCCGGCATCTCCAGCGCCCGGCATGCCGAACTCACGCCGTATGCAGTGACCAAGAACCAGCAACGCGTGTTGCCCAACGCCCAATTCAATCGCGACCAGCAGTTGACGGTTGGCGCCGACATCAAAGTGGGTATCACACCCAACGTCACACTCGATGCAACGGTGAACCCCGACTTCGGTCAGGTGGAGGCCGATCCCGCCGTCCTCAATCTCACGGCCTTCGAGACGTTTGTTGCCGAGCAGCGGCCGTTCTTTGTCGAGGGAACCGGGCTATATCAGTTCCAGCTCAACTGCTATATCGTGGTGGATTGCCAGACCAACGAGGGGTTGTTCTACTCACGTCGTATCGGGCGGTCGCCCTCGCTGCGCGGCGTGTATGGCGACGCCCGAACGGCCAATTCCACGCCGATCGCCACGGCGGGCAAGCTCACGGGTCGCACGCAATCCGGCCTGTCGTTTGGCGCGCTTGAGGCGTTGACGCCGCGTGTCGCGGGTCCCAACGCGCGAACCGTCGAACCGGCCACCAGCTACTCCGTGCTGCGCGTACAACAGGATCTGCGCGGGGGCGAGACAGGACTCAGCCTTATCGCCACCGCGGTCGATCGATCCCTTGACACACTCAGTGCGCCCTTCCTGCATCGCGCGGCGTACGTGACCGGAGCGAGTTTCCGAAACCGCTTTCACAAACAGCAGTACGAACTGGTTGGCCAGGTGGCGATGTCGCAGGTGAAGGGCTCCCCACTGGCCATCGCGCGCACGCAGCGCAGTCCGGTGCATTACTACCAGCAACCGGGCGACGACGCGACCGTCGATACCACGCGTCAGACGCTTTCCGGCCACGCCGAACAGCTCAAGTTCGGCAAGTACGGCGGGGGCATCACGCGATTCGAGACGAGTGTCGTGCGCCAATCGGCCGGGTTTGAGGTGAATGACCTGGGCTACCTGCGTCGAGCGGATGTTACGGATTGGAGCACGTGGGCCGCTCTCAGCTTTCGAAACGCCCGCGGTATCTACCGCTGGGCGCAGGCCAACGTGAATCACTGGGAGCGCTGGAATACCTCGGGCACGCGACTCGACGACGCCGTTAATGTCAACGGGCACATGGGGTTCAAGAACAACTGGAATGCCCATCTGGGCGGCACGCTGGGTGGCCTGCGCGCGGCGTATTGCGACCGCTGCACACGCGGCGGACCAACGCTGCGTTCATCGCGTGGCTTCTATCCCTGGGGCGGCATCAACTCCGACAGCCGACAGTCCGTGTCCGGCGGCGCCTTCGTGAACTTCTCATCCACCGACGAGGGGCATTCGCACGGCGCCTCCTGGAGTCCGTACATCAACCTGCGCATGTCCCCGCGGCTGCAGCTGAACGTGGGCACCGGATACTCCACCAATCACGACGATGCGCAGTGGTACGGGAACTTTGCCGACGGCGTCGGGGCGACGCACTATGCGTTCGCGCACCTGGACCAGCGCACGGTGTCGATGAACATGCGACTGAACTACACGGTGACGCCCGCCCTCTCCTTCGAGTTCTATGGACAGCCGTTTGTGGCCACCGGCGAGTACTCCAACGTGCGCGAAGTGAGCGGCACACCACACGCGAATTCGTATGGGGATCGTTTTCGGCCCTTTGCGGCGCCCGCTGGTGCGCCCACCGAGTTCCGGTACACACAGCTGCGAACCAATACGGTGGCGCGCTGGGAGTACCGCCCCGGCTCGACGCTGTTTGTCGTCTGGGCGCACGGCCGGGAAGACTTCGGCGATCAAAACCTGAATCATTCCTGGTCGCAGGACTACCGCGACCTGTTCCGCCTGCACCCGGACAACACGTTTCTCATCAAGGTGGCGTACTGGTTGAATCGGTAGGGCGGCTTGCCCGGGAGGGGGACACGTCGCACATTCGACGTTCCCCGCAGTGCGTTGAGTCCTGAGGAGCCACCGGTGAAGTGAGTCTCCCGTCTCCCGTCTCCCAGTCTGTACCTCATGACCATTCAGGTCCAAGGCGTCCACCACACCACCATTGTCGGGTCGAACAGGCAGAGTGCCATCGACTTCTGGCAGGGTGTGCTGGGGATGCCATTCATCCTTGAGCAGCCCAACCTCGGCAAGCCCGACGAGAATCACCTGTATTTCGACCCGGGTGATGGCCGACTGCTTACGGTGTTCACCAACGAATCGCATGCCAATGCCGGCCGCCATGCGCCGCGCGAGGTGGGGTGCGTCGAACATCTCGCGTTCAATGTCTCGCGCGCCACGTTCGCCATGGCCCCGGCCCGCCTCGAGGCACTGGGAATCGAGTTCATCCAGCGCGATCGCGGATTCATGGACTCGATCTATCTGCGCGACCCCAACGGGCTCAAGGTCGAACTGGCCTGCTACAAGTTTGAGGTGCCCGAGGGATTCCGAGCCGCGGATGTCCTCATGAGGGCGCAGCTCCTGCGCGTGGAACGCGGCGATCATCACATCGCCGAGGAACATCTGGCCGATGCGATCGCGTTGTTGCTGGGAACGCGCCAGCGGTTGTCAACCTAGGCACGCGGAGCACGCCGCTGGTGTCGCTGCGTGATTCACGCGGTGGCGCATCTCATCGAACATTTCTACTGCCTCGCTCATGCGCCGTCACGTCTTCGTACTCGCCTGCATAGCCCTGCTGCCTCAGATGTTGGCCGCTCAGGCAGAGCGGTCGTCGCCCGCCACGTCCGGCGGCAGCACGCTTGGCGCCACCGCCCCATCGTTCATTCCAGCCCGTGTCGAACGCATCGACCAATGGGTGGAGAGTTTGATTGCGGCAAAGAGAATTCCGGGCGCCGTGGTCATGCTGGTGCGCGACGGGCGTGTGGAATACCACAAGGCGTACGGCGTGCGTGACCTGGGCACCAAGACGCCCATGCGTACCGACGACATCTTTCGCATCGCCTCGCAAACGAAGGCCATCACGTCGCTGGCCATCATGATGCTGTGGGAAGAGGGCCGGCTGCAATTGGATGACCCCGTGGAGAAGTACATTCCGGCGTTTGCGAAACAGACGGTGCTCACCAAGTTCAACGCGGCCGATTCCAGCTATGAAGCGCGGCCCGCGCGTCGCAAGACCACCATTCGGCAACTGCTCACGCACACGTCGGGATTGGACTATGCCGACATTGGGAGCGACGAGTTCAAGGCCATCTACGCCAAGGCTGGCGTGACGGCCATGGGTCGCGAGTCCGATGTGCTTGAGGATCGCATCAACGTACTGGCCAAGTTGCCACTCAAGCAGGACCCGGCGGAACGCTTCACGTACAGCCTGTCGGTCGACGTGCTGGGCCGGGTGGTGGAAGTGTTGTCAGGCATGCCGTTGGATCGGTTCTTCCGCACACGGATACTTGATCCGTTGCGCATGCACGACACGTGGTTCGAGCTGCCGGCCGACAAGCGCAGTCGACTGGTGGCGCTGCACCAGCCAAACAAGGACGGCGTGCTGGAGGCGGCCCACCAGAAGCAGAGCGGTATGGATCCCGATTTTCCCATGCGGCGGGTGACCTACTTTTCCGGTGGCAGCGGCTTGTCGTCCACGACGGCCGACTACGCGCGCTTTCTGCAGCTGTTTCTGAACGGCGGCGAACTCGATGGCGTCCGTTTGCTCAGTCGCAAAACCGTGGAACTGATGCTCACCAACCAGGTTGGCGCGCTGCAGCCGGCCTTTGGTCTCGGATTCGCCCTGGAAACACCAGAGATCGACTTCCGTTCGCCGGTGAGCGTGGGGACGTTCTCCTGGGGGGGCGCGTTCAAGACCACCTACTGGGCCGACCCGAAGGAGCGATTGATCGGTTTGATCTTCACGAACATGTATGGCACCGATGTGGATGTGGGCGAGCCGTTCAAAGTACTGGTGTACGGCGCCATGCGATGATGTCAGGGCCTGCAACCAACCCGCAGGAGGAGAAAGGCGACCTCGGCTTGGGGCGCGTCGTCTCCAACACGCGCGGGCGGCGACTGCTCAATCCCGACGGTTCGTTCAATGTCGTACGCGAAGGACTGCCCTGGTCGCAAGCCGGCAGCGTGTACCACGATGCGCTCACCACCACCTGGCCGAAGTTCCTCGCGTGGACCGCGGTCGTCTATCTCGGCATCAACCTGTTCTTCGCCGTCTGTTTTCTGGTGTTGGGGCCCGACGTGTTGTCTGGAGCCGGGGTCGCTGCACTCGGAGGTCGGTTCTGGCAGGCGTTCTTCTTCAGCGTGCAGACGTTCGCCACCATCGGGTATGGCTCCATCATTGCCAATGGCGTGGCGGGCAACATGGTGGTGACTATCGAAGCATTGATCGGCCTGCTGGCGCAAGCGTTGATCACCGGCCTGCTGTTCGCCCGCTTTGCGCGGCCCACCATGTCGCTGCAGTTCAGCTCCATGGCGCTTGTAGCGCCGTACAACACTGGACGCGCGCTCATGTTCCGCGTCGCCAACAAGCGCCGCAACGAACTCATCGAGATGGAAGCGCAGGTCAGCTTCTCGATCCTCGAGGAAGGCATTGCGGGCCTGGGACGTCGTTATCATCAACTCAGCCTTGAACGTCGCACGGTCAATTTCTTCCCCTTGGCCTGGACCCTCGTGCACCCGATTACCCCTGAGAGCCCGCTGTGGAATCTCACCGAACGGGCGCTTGAGGAGCGGGAAGTCGAGGTCATGGTGCTGATGCAGGGCACCGACGATACGTTCGCCACGCGGGTGTCCACGCGTCGCTCGTATCGCAGCGAAGACATCGTGTGGGGGGCCAAATTCGCCAGCGTCTTCAACCAGACGCGTGCCGATGGACGCGTGGCGATGGACTTGATGAAACTTGATTTGTTCGAGCCGGCGGAAATGCCGGAGGCACTTTCGTCAACGGGGAGTTGAGATGGCCGTATCCGACGCGAAGACTAACTGCGGTACTCGCCGTTCGGCGCTGCTCGTCGCAGCGCTGTGCGCGGTCGCCTCCAGCAGTGCCGGGGCGCAAAAGACTCCGCGCTACCAGGCCGATATCCGCTGGACCAGCTACGGCATCCCGCACGTCAAGGCCAACGACTGGGGCAGCCTCGGCTACGGGTTCGCCTACGCCACCGCCACCGACGCGGTCTGCACCATCGCCCGCGATGTGGTCATGGTGAATGGCGAACTGTCGCGTCACTTCGGCGCCGCCGAGGGCAATCGCGAGAGTGATGTATTCCATCGCGCCGTGCTTGATGCCGCCACCGTGAAGTCATACGGCACACGCCAGACCGTCAACAGCAACCGTTTCGACGCCGGCTATGTGGCGGGTTACAACCGGTTCTTGCGCGATCATCGGGGCGACCTGCCCAAGGAATGCGCGAACAGCGCGTGGGTGCGGCCACTCACCAGCGCCGACCTGACTCGCCTCATCATCGGCGTCGGGATTCGCTACGGGCTGGGTCGCTACCAGAAGGAAATGGCGAACGCGGCGCCTCCCGGGCAAAAGGTGGGAGATCTCTCCACCGACTTCGACATGCCGGACGGCATTGGCAGTAACGCGGTGGCGATGGGCAAGGCCGTCACGGCGTCGGGCCGAGGACTGCTGCTGGGCAATCCGCACTATCCGTGGCAGGGCTCCTCGCGCTTTCACATGATCCACACCACGATCCCGGGTGAGCTCGACGTGATGGGCGTGAGTTTGTATACCACCAGTCGCGTCGCCATCGGGTTCAACAAGGACGTGGCGTGGAGTCACACCGTGTCCACCGGCATGCGCTCGACGCTGTACGCACTCGACCTCAATCCGGCCGACGCCACACAGTACAAGTTCGGCGACACCTGGCGCAGCATGACGCCGGTCACCGTGCAGGTGCCCGTCAAGGAAGACGGTGGGGCAGTCAGCGCCGAGGCGAAGACGGTCTACCTCACGCACTACGGACCGGTGGTGGTATCCGATCAATTGCCGTGGACGGCCGCCAGAGCCTACGCCATTCGCGACGTGAATCTGACGAACGACCGCAATGCCATCACGTACGATGCGCTCAACAAGGCGCGCTCTATCGATGACGTGGAGGCGGCGATCAGCCTGCAGGGCGTGTCGTGGACCAATACCATTGCGGCCGACCGGAACGGCACGGCGTTCTATGCCGACCTGAGTGTGGTGCCCAATGTCGACGCCGCGCTGATTGACCGCTGCCGCGTGAAGCCTGCGGGCGTGCCGGCACAGGTGATTGTGCTCAACGGCACCGACCCCACGTGCGAATGGAAGACCGACGCGCGCGCGTCTGTTGTCGGGGCGATGCCCGCGCAGTCCATGCCTCGCTTGCGACGTGACGATGTGGTGTCCAACGCCAATGACAGCTACTGGCTGTCGAATCCGCTGTTGCCGCTGGAAGGGTTCTCACCCATCATCGGCGCCGAGCGCACGGCGCGCAGCCTGCGCACACGGGCCGGCATCTCGTTTATCGAGGAGGCCCTGAAGAGCGGTGCCAAGGCCACGCCCGAAACGCTGGAGAAGATGCTGTTCAGTCACCGCAACTACGGCGCCGAGTTGCTGCTGGATGACCTGCTTACGCTGTGTTCGGCGTCCGTTGAACCGGTGGTGCTCTCCACGGGCGCCGTCGACATCACGCCGTCGTGTCGCGCGCTGTCGCAGTGGAACCGCAAGGAAACGGTGGACAGTCGCGGCGGCCACGTATGGCGAGAGTTCTGGCGGCTCGCGGCGCGCATTCCGGGGCTGTACCGCGTGCCATTCAATGCCGCCGATGCGGCCAACACGCCGCGAGGTCTGGCGGTCGAACAGCCAGGCGTGCGTGAAGGGTTGCGTCGGGCATTGGCGCAGACACAACAGCGACTGGCGCAATTCGGCATTCCGCTCGACGCGACATTGGGCAGCATTCAGTATGAGATGCGCAACGGCGAGCGCATTCCCATTCCCGGTGGGGATGGCGCGACGGGCATGTGGAGCGTGATCACCACGGAGCTCAAGAAGGACGGCTACACGCCCATTGTGCACGGCAACAGCTACATCCAGGTCGTGGGATGGAATGCCGATGGCACGGTCGACCCACACGGCATCCTTACGTATTCGCAGTCGGACAACCCGGCTTCGCCGTATTACGCCGATCAGACACGACTGTACTCGCAGGGCCAGTGGTTGCACCTGCCGTTCTACGAGAAGGATATTCTGGCCGACAAAAACCTGAGGACGCTGCGGCTCAGGCAGTAGTCGTCGTTGCTTGCGTAACGCGCGCGACCACCGCCGCGTTACGCCAGCAGCAGTTCCAGCTCCTCCCGCCCAATCGACGCCAGGACACCCTTGTCCGCCGTGAGAATGGCGTCGGCCAGGGCGCGCTTCGATTCCTGCAACTGCAGGATCTTCGCCTCGATGGTGTCGCGCGCGATGAGTCGCGTGGCAATCACGTGGCGTGACTGCCCAATGCGATGCGCCCGGTCGATGGCCTGTGCCTCCACCGCCGGATTCCACCACGGGTCCAGCAGGTACACATAGTCGGCCGCGGTAAGATTGAGCCCGTGTCCACCCGCCTTGAGACTGATCAGGAATACCGGGCAATCGGCATCGGTTTGAAACCGATTCACCCGCGCCTCGCGGTCGCGCGTCCGTCCGTCGAGATACTCGTACACGATGCCCTCGGCGTCCAGTCGTTGCCGCACCAGCGACAGGAACGACGTGAACTGCGAGAACACCAGCGACTTGTGCCCCTCGGCCGCAATCTCCTTGAGCGACGGGATGAGCGCATCCAGTTTGGCGCAGGGCACGGCCGCATGCCGCGCGTCCACCAGCGCCGTGTGACAGGCGGCTTGCCTGAGTCGTAGCAATGCCTCAAGAATGTGCATACGCGATTTCTGCATGCCATCACGTTCCACGCGCTCCAGCACGCTGCGCTGGAAATGCACGCGGATGTCTTCGTACACGCGCCGCTGCTCCGGCTCCATCTCCACTTCCAGCGTCTGCTCCACGCGTGCCGGCAGCTCCTTGGCCACGTCTTCCTTCTTGCGCCGCAGAATGATGGGACGCAGCGCCCGGGCCAGCAGCGAACGATCGGCGGATTGCGCGTCAATGGCGGCAGTCGACGAGGCGAACCGGCCCAGCGATGCGAACCGTGTGGACGCGCTCATCATGCCGGGGTTCAGGAACTCCAGCAGGCTCCACAACTCCTCGATGCGGTTCTCGATGGGCGTTCCGCTCAATGCCAGCCGGTGATTCGCGCGCAACAAGCGGCACGCCTTGGCCGTGGCCGTCCCGGCATTCTTGATGGCCTGGGCTTCATCCAGGATGGCGTAGTCGAACGTGATTTCCGTGAGCTCGCCGGCATCGCTGCGCAGCGTGCCGTAGGTGGTGATCACCACGTCCACCGAGGCCGGATCGATGGCGCCGATGCGACGCGACATGCCGCTGTGATCAAGCATGCGCAGCGCCGGCGCAAACCGTTCGGCCTCGCGCAACCAGTTGAACACCAACGAGCGCGGCACGACAATGATGGACGGCCCCACCCCCTCGATACGGCGCGCTTCCAGCAACGCCAGCACCTGGATGGTCTTGCCCAAGCCCATGTCGTCGGCCAGGCATCCGCCCAGTTCAAAACGGCGCAGGAAGTGCAGCCACCCCAGTCCTTCGCGCTGGTATTCGCGTAACGCCCCACGAAACGACGGCGGCGGATCAACCGGCGTGATGCGATTGAAGCCGGCCAATTCCGCGCGCGCCTGGGCGAATGTCTGATCGACATCGATGTCAGGAAGTGTGGCCAGCAGTGCGTCCAGCAGTGCCAACTGCGACTTCTTGAAGCGCGTGCGTCCTTCAAATGGCTCGCCATACTGCAGCAATGGTTCAAACTGATCGAGCCAGTCGTTGGGCATCAACCCCAGCGTGCCGTCTTCGAACTCGTACAGGTCCTCGCCACGTCGCCGAGCGGCCAGCAGTTCCGAGACGGGCACTTCGAGGTCGCCATAACTCACCAGCCCCGACACATCGAACCAGTCGATGCCGGACCGTACCATGGCCAGCACTTTGCTGGGCGCGCGATACGTGAGTCCGAACGCATGCACTTGCCAGCCTTCTCGCGCCAGTTCAAAGGCCATCTGCGACATCTTGGTGCGCGGCACGGTGAGTTGGCGTGCCCGCGTGAGGTGATTCCGTTCCTCACTGGAGCCCAGCACCCGAAGTCGCGACAAGGCCGCGTGTTCGGCGTCCCATCGCCGATGATGCACCACACCCAGCGACCGATCATACAGCATGGTGCTGGTGGAGACGGCGTTCACCCGCACCGCGCCATACAGAAACTCGAGTGTCAGCGGCGCCATCAGGTTGGGCTGCAACACCACGTCCTCGCCGCCAATGGAAACGACGGGCGTGGGGTCCACATGCGACTCCTCAACCGCGACGTCGCTGGGCAGCTGCAACTCCGGCAGCCGCGGCAGCGCATACAATCGATCGAGTAACTCCGTGGGATCGTTCCCCAGTGACAGCGACGGCGTGCTGCGCAAGTCGGCGATGATGGGGAACGTGCCGCCGTGATCGAGCACCGCCACGGTATTCCCGGCTATCAGAAAACCCGCCGAATGCACCAACCATGGCTCTGACAGGGGCAGTGTCGCTTGCGGGCGCACGAAATGACCGTCCAGCATGTATTCGCCGTTGTCGGCGTGAGACATGCGCAGTGCCAGGCGCCATGGGGCACCGCTGTCCATCTCCAGCGTGCGGCCATCCAGGTCAGGATTCTGACTGCGCGTGCGCAGCCGACCGGTATCGCAAATCTTGCGGAGCGTGGTGGAAAGTGCGCGCGCCCCGATGACGAATCCGGAGCCCGGCGCCTGGCCGTAGACGCTGGACCGGGCGGAGCCAAGCAGCATCTCGGAGATTTGTCGGTCGATGGGGTCGGGGGCGGCCAGCCAGACTGACGCGGCAAACGTAAACGGCGCCGTAGGACCCCAGTTCCCATCGCTATCGCATTCTTCCGTGCCCAATTCCAACACGAGACCGGCCGCCTGCGGGGTCGCATCGATATCGACGACGTACACCAGCCGATGATCGGCGGGCCAGACGGCCGTGTGGTGATCACGCACCACGGATTGAGAGCGCGACATCTAGCGCCCCGCGCCGATGGCCAACGACCCAGTGCGCCGCAGGAACGTCGGCGGGAGGACGCGGCTACGGATGCTGCGGCGGATCAACGGGCGTGGGGCACGGGGTGTGGCAGAAGGATCACCTACGCAGAGCGGACCCAGAAAGATGGGCCACTGCACACCGCGATCCAAGCGGCATGTGCGTCGACTAGTCGATGTCGTGCGCGCCGTCGGGGAGGAACAACGGTCGGGCCAGCCCGCCGGCGTCGTCGTAGAAGCGCACCGCGCCGGGCGAGAACGACTTGGCCAGCAGGATGATCTGGCCCGTATGACCCGAGAAGTGCTCCACCACGTGATAGACGGCCGCAAACACCGTGGTGTCGCGACCCTGGATGGTGCGGGGCTCACTCAGGGAGTCGGCGGTGAGGCGCGACAGCACCCCGTCGACTTCGTCCAAGGTGGCGCGAAGACCCGCCAGCAACGTCTCGCAACCGGCACCACCGCGGGTCGCGAACTCCACGTCGCGTCGGCGCACATCGGGCGCGCCACCGACACCGCACACAATCCACTGGCGGACGTTGCCGTTCAGATGCAGCACCAGATTGCCGGCGCTGTTCGCGCCGTCATTGGCGCGCCACCACAGCTGCTCGGGCGGAATCGTGCGCAGCGCGGCCGCGATCTTGGCCGGATACTCGACGCACAGGTAGTGTCGCGAGCGCTCGAGGAAGCGCGTGGCGAGGTCGAAGGACATATCGGTGTTGTCCACTGTGTGGCCTACTTGATGGCGCCCGCTGCGCCGGCCCGCCGCGGATCGGCACCGGCCGTCACGATTTTCCCGTCCACGCGCACCGCCGCGCCATACCCTTCACGCACTTCACCGCGCAGCGAGACGAAACTCAACCCGTACCCCAGTGTGCGCAGTCGCGCAATCACGTCGGGCGCGAACCCGTCTTCCAGCTGAATGCTGTACGGTGTGGGCGTGGTGGGTGCACCGCCGCCGCCGCCACGACCACCGCCCGGCGCCCCGCCGCCGCCGGGCAGGAATCGCGGCAGTTCCAGCGCCTGTTGCGGACTGAGGTTGTAATCCAGCACACCCAGCAGCGACTGGTACACCGCGCTGGTAATCCAGGCGTTGCCGGCGGCACTCACGGCTACAAATGGCTTGCCGTTCTTGAAGGCAATGGTGGGGGCAATGGTGCTGCCGTGACGCGAGAATGGCAGACGCGCCCCGTACTGCGTGGGATCGGTGCCGTACGACGTGAGCTTGTCGTTGCTGAGAAATCCCAACCCCGGCGTCACGTAGAAATTCCCACCCCACGTGCCGAGTGTCTGGGTCACCGCCACCATGTTGCCATCGTTGTCGGCCACGGTGAAGGCCGTGGTCCCCGCCGCGTGGCATACCGTCATCTCCGCCGCATGCCCCTCGCCGCAAGGCGAGTCTTCAGTCTCCCGTCTCGCGTCAGTCGTCTCCCGTCTCCCATCTCCCGTCTCCCGTCTCTCCTTCAAACACCCCAGCGTATCCCCGCGCACACTCTCCGGCGTCAGTGCCCGGTCAGGGTTGTAGCACCCCCACCGCACCCGCGCCGTGTCCTTGTTGATGATGGGCGCCACGTCTGTCGGCCACATGGCCGGATCGGCAATGCGATTGCGCGAGCTGGGCACCAGAAACCACGCCGAGAGCGCCGCGTGCATGGACGCGGCATTGTCGCGATACGACGTGGGCGCCGGATACTGCTCCAGCAGGTTGAGTCGTGCGACAAGCTCCGCACCACCACTCACCGGCGGCGCGCCCGAGTAAATGGTGTAGTGGCGATAAGTGCCACTCACCGGTTCACGCTCTGGTGCGAAGTAGCGCGCCAGATCGCTCAGCTTCATGGCGTTGCCCTTGGCGTGCAAATCGTTCACCCACTTGGCCGCGACCTCCCCCTTGTAGAATCCGTCGGCGCCGTTCTTGGCAATCTGCTCCAGCACCCATGCCAGGTCGGGATTCTTGAGTGTATCGCCCGCCTGCAATGGTTCACCATTGCGGAAGAACAGGGCGCGACTGCCTTCGTACTTGGCGAAATGCTCGCGCTCGGTGGCCAGCGTGGTGGCCAGCCCCTCGCTCACCACATATCCGTTCTTCGCGGCGCGAATGGCCGGCGCCACAATCTCGGCCCACGGCACCTTCTTGCTGCCATAGCGAAGCCACGCGGTATGCATGCCACTCACCGTGCCCGGCACGTTGGTGAGCACCGGTCCGTCGCTGGGATAGCGTCCATTCACCAGCAGCGAGGTGTTGCTCAACCCCGCATCTTCCGGCACGCGGCTCATGAATTCGAACAGCGTGGGTTTGGCCAATGTCTTGAGCGCAATGACCATCTCGCCGTAGCCGGCAATGCCGCTGGCATCCGGTTCCACCACGCCAAGGGCAAAGCTCACGGCCACGGCCGCATCAACCACATTACCGCCTTTGCGCAGTATCTCCAGCCCGGCTTCCGTGGCCACGGGGTGTGCGCTGGACACTGCCGCGCGCCCACTGGCGGGTTCCCGCAGTGTGGGTCGTGCCTTGAGCGCCTCATGGATGACCGCCTCCAGCGCGCTGTCGGTGCTTGCCGCCATGGCCCGCGGACGCAGGGACGTCTTGATGGACTCCCATTGTGCGCGCCGGGCGGTGGCATCGGCTTGCGAGAAGTACAATCGCGCCGATCGATCCCACACCCGGTCGAACGCCGCGGCGTTGCGGTCGGCGCGCGAATCGCCGCCGGCCAACCGTTGTACGCTGGTGATATTCGGTGCCACTGGCGCTGTGGCGAATGTTAGCCGTTCAGTCGCAGCACCGGCCGACGCGCGCACCACTGCGCTGCGGTCACTGCCGCGATCGGGGTCACCGTTGTATCCCACGTTGGTCTCTTCGAATGACGCAATGGCCACCGTCTTGTCATCCGGCGACCATGCGGTCTGGCCGCGCGCGGTGGACAGGAAGTTCGAGTAGCCGCCAATGCGGGGCACGATGAACACGCCGGTACGTGTCGATACGGCCAGGCGCTCGCGGTCCCAGGCCCACGACAGGTAATCCGCCGACGCGTCGACGGCCTGTGTCCATCGCTGCGACGCGGTCGCATTCGGCGCCATCGACCAGACGCTCAAGCGGCGCCCGGCTTCGTTCACGGTGAGGAACGCGAGGAACGTTCCCTTGGGTGAAAACTGCGGAGACCGCTCGGTGTCGCCACCGGTGGTTACACGCGCCGCCTTGCCGGCCGCATCCATAACCCACACGCGCGAGGCATTGCCGCTGCCTCGGAGAAACGCAATGCGCCCGTCGCCCGCGACGCTTGGGCTGGTTTCCTGCTGCGGTGTGCTGGTGAGCTGAGTGAGGACTCCGGCCGTGCCGTCAACATTCACCGCCACACGCCACAGGTCGTAGTTGCCCCCGCGGTCGGACGCAAACACAATGGCCAATCCATCAGGCGTCCACGCCGGATCGCGATCCCAAGCCGATCCACTGGTCAGCGCCACCAGGCGTGCGCCTGGCGTGCGCTGCAGCATGAGGTGTCCGTCCATACTCAGCGCCAGGCGTCCGTCCGGCGCATACGAGGGACTTCGCGCGCCCACCAGCGACGCCGTATCGGTTGCCGCCTGCGCCGACGTGACTGAGGGCGAACCAAACGCGAGAACGAAGGTGACGATGAACGCAGGCAGGGGAGCAGGACGCATCAATCAGTTCCAGGCAGGTCGGAGGGTGCTTCCGCAGTGTCGCAGCGACGAAAGATACGATTCGCGCCAAGGATGTCGCAGGAGAGCGTCATCAACGTCGCCGCACGATGGTCACCGATTCGATCACGTCGCCCTCCTGCACGCGATCCATCACCTCGAAGCCCTTGAGCATGGTGGCGAACACCGTGTAGTCGTGATCCAGCCGAAAATTGTCCACCAGGTTGATGAAGATCTGACCATCACCCGTGTCGCGGCCACGCGTCGAAATACCGAATGTGCCGCGGGCATGCCGCGCCATGCCGACTTCGTCGCGCATGAACGTGGGGGTCAGTCCATCGTATTCGTCGGCGCCGGGGCTGCCGCCCTGCAACACGAACACGGGGACAATGCGATGCCACGTGAGGCCGTTGAACGCGCCACGCTCGGCGAGCTGCACGAAGGTTGCCACCGTCACGGCGGCCTCGTCGGGCAACAGCGCAATGTCCACGGTTCCCAGATTTCTGAAACGCAATGTGGCCGTGGCGCCGCGCAGTGCATTGAGCGTGGCCGCCGACGGGAACGGTGCCGGGAGATAGCGTGTGGTGGCCGGCGTGGCGGCAAGGTGCGCGCGCTCGGTCATCACCTTGGCGGCCAGCGCCGCCACGTCGGGATCGATATCCCGTGTCAGTACCATCAGTCGAACCGCCGCCGCCGAGTCCGCGCCCTCCTGCAGTCGCTGCAGCAATGCGATGCGCGGGTCGCGGTTGGTGGCCACGCGCTGTGCCGATAATCGTAGCAACGCATCGACCATCGGTGTGGTATTCGCTCCCAGCGTCGGCGAGTTCTTGAAGTGCGCGGCGGCCGCCAACACGAGACCCGAGTGGGAACTCCTGAGGGCGCGTCGTGCGTCGTCGTCGGTGGAGAGCGCGGCGATGGCCACGTTGGGAGCCGTGTCGCGTGCCAATTGCGCGAGCGCGGTGGAGTGCTTGAGCGCCTTGGCGGCCGTCGCCGCGTAGGCGCGCGCTTGCCACTCGCGCGACGCGGCCACGCGTGCCAACCCGGCCTGCGCGCGCGACGTATCGACTTTGGTCATGGCCACGAGGGCCCGCGCGCGCACCCGCCAGTCTGCGCCGTTGCGCATCAGCGAATCGATGAGCGGGGCGGGGCACTTCTTTTCACCCAACAGGTCGATGGCCGTCAGTACCACATGCTGGCTTTCGTCACGCAACGCCGCACTCGCGCGTTCGCAGGTGCCCGCGACGCGCAGGGCCTGGTATCGCACCAGTGGTGACGGGTCGTCAATCCACTGTCGGGATGCCGCCACGGCCAAACGTCTCACTTGCGCACTGGTGTCGCGCAGTGCGAGTGCCATCGTGGTTGAATCGCGATCACCCGCAGCGGTGAGCGCCAGCAGCAGCAGCTGTCGAATCTCCGCCCCGCCGTTGTCGCGCAAAGCCACACGCAGCGCGGCCACCGTCTCGGGTGATGGACGCGATGATCGACCCGTACGTCGAATCAGCGATTCAAATCCGCGTGCCGCACCGGTGCGAGCCACCGCGTCGGTGTCACGCAATCCGTTGGTGAGCGCCCGCACCACTGCCGCCGACGGCGGCACGGCGGGCGTGCCGGGCTTGGCCGCGGGAGACCGACCGATCGTCTCGTACAACGTCGCGCGAACGGTGGCGTCGCGCTCACTGGTCAACAGGGCACTGAAGTCGAATGAGGCGCCGCTCTGCCCGAACGCGTTCAGTGCTTCCCGACGCACCGATGCCGCCGGCGAACGCAGCAAGCCGGAAATCCCGGATACCAGATCGGCGCGCTCGATGCGACCAAACGCCCTCGCCGCCAGTCGTTGCAGCACCGTGTCGCCACTGGCAACGGCGGCGTTCAGGACCGCCAATGATCGCGGGTCACCGCCACGCGCATGTTCGGCGGCCAACACCTGGTAGGCGGTAGGGACAGGAGGGGGAGTCGTTTGGAGCGCAAAGGCTACGAGCAGCCACATGTCTGATATCCTTGGAGGGAATGTTCGAAAGGCCAATATGGACTGGATCCGCGAACACAGACAGCCGTTCGTGCGTAGTTTGAGAGCGACCGCTCGTCCACCTCATTTCCCCACCTGGAGCACACATGCGAACCCTCGGGCTCGCCCGTCTTTCTATCGGCCTTTCGCTGTTCGCCGCGCCCGCTTTGTCCCACGCGCAGGCTGCTGCGAAGAGTGCCGGGAAGCTCAATCACTATGGCAATCCCGCCCGCGTCACGCCGGCCCCCACCAAGGCCGCCATCGACGTCCGCGACCTGCAGATCCGGCTGTATCAGTTTGCCGATGACTCCATGATGGGTCGGCAGGTTGGTCGGCTGGGCAACAAGAAGGGCACCGACTACATCGCCGCCGAAGTAAAGCGGCTTGGGCTGCTGCCGGCGGGCGACAACGGCACCTACTTCCAGGTGCTGCCGTATCACCTGAAGAAGTTCACCGACCATTCACGGGTGACGGTGGACGGCAATCCGCTCGCGTGGAACGTCGATGTGGTGGCCATCCCAGGCGCCCGAGCGCCGCGGGCGTTCGCCAATGCCGAAGTGATTTTTGGCGGCACCGCTGGCGACACCACGTCGCAGATTTCTGCGGCGCAGGCGGCCGGGAAGTTCGTGGTGTTGCTGCCGGCGGCGGGGAGCCGCGGCGCCGGTGGTCCGCAGGGTCCGCAGGCGTTTGGTGGTCCTGGTGGTCCTGGTGGCGGCCGGGGCGGACAGGCCCCCGCCCCCAATCGGTTCGCCGACGCGGCCGCGGTGGCCACGATCGACCTGGACAACCTGACCCCGGCGCAGCGGGTGGCGTTGAACGAGCCAACGGTTGCCTCGCAGGGTGCGGGTGGTCGCGGCGGACCTCCGGGTGGTGGGCGTGGCGGTGCCGCGCCGGCGCCGGTCGACTCCATTGCGTTGCTCAAGGCGCAGTTGGCCGCGCTGCAGCCACAGGCGGCGCTGCGCATCACCAAGGCGGCGGCGGCGCGCTTGTTCGCCCGTACGACCTTTGACGGTGTGGCTGTGGGGGCCAAAGGCGGCGTGGTGAACGCGTCACTCGACTATGTCGATCTCCCCACGGACTTCGGACGCAATGTCGTCGCCATCATCCCGGGCAGCGACCCGGTGCTGAAGAATCAGTATGTCGCCATTGGCGGACATAACGACCACGTCGGCATGACGGCCGCGCCGGTGGACAAGGATTCCCTCAAGGCGTTCAACGATCAGCGCATCCGCTGGCAGATCGCGAACAACATGGCGCAGCCGACCATCGAAGTGACGTCCAGGTTCCGCGTGAACATGGACAGCATTCGCAAGTTGTATCCGAAGCCGCGTCTCGACTCCATCAACAACGGTGCGGACGATGACGGCTCCGGGTCGATGGGTGTGCTGGAGATCGCCGAAGCGATTGCCAACATGAAGGTGAAGCCCAAGCGTTCGACGCTGTTCGTATGGCACACTGGCGAGGAAGCGGGCCTCGTGGGCTCGGCGTTCTTCACCGCCAACCCCACCGTTCCGCTCGACTCGGTGGTGGCGCAGATCAACATCGACATGATTGGTCGCGGACGGGCGGAAGACATCCCCGGCGGCAGCGACGACTATGTGGGCGTGGTGGGCTCGTTCTTCGACTCGAAGGACCTGGGCGAGACGGTGAAGGCGGTCAACGCCAAGCAGGCCAAGCCGCTCACGCTGGACTACAAGTTCGACAATCCCATCGAGTGGGCCGGGTACAACAACATCTACGGCCGCAGCGATCACTTCAATTACGCCAAAGCGGGCGTGCCGATTGCGTTCTTCTTCACGGGGCTGCACGGCGATTATCACCAGCGCAGCGACGAGCCCGAGTACATCGACTATCCGCACTACGCCAAGATTGCGAACTACATCAAGGATATCGTGGTGGAAGTGAGCAACGGGCCGCGGCCGCAGTTGAACGGGACCAAGCCGGCGAAGCCGAAGCCGATCGGATAGCGGTGGGGCAACGGCGGACGGTCTGGCGAATGAAGACGGCAGACTGGAGACGGGAGACGGGAGACATCCAGCCAATCGGATGTCTCCCGTCTTCCGTCTTACCGTCTCCCGTCTCTACCTGAACCGCGCCTTCGACACTCGCATGAACAGCACGTGCGAATTGAGCCCCGGATTCGCCGCACCGAAGCTCATGTTCGACAGATGATGCAGATTGTAGCCGGATGACACGGCATACCGCTGTGTTACTCGCCATTCCAGCGCCACCGACGTCGCGGCGGTGAAGTTCGCTTGGGTGGCTTTGCCGTACGGAATGACGGCCGAAAAAAAGGCGGCTCCTGCCGTCACGTTATACACCGCCGACAACCGCGACAGGAGCGGTCGCGACAGCTCTGCACCGAACGGCGCAATGCCTGCGCCGTAGGCGTCATGCAGCGTGTATCGCGCAAACCGAACGGGGTCGCGAAACGCGTCGGCGTTCTTGGTGGACGTGGGCAATCGATTGACCGGTGCGCCGACGCTGGCCGACATCACCGGCAGCATCTCCACCAGCCAGGTGAACTGAATGCCCTTGCGGACGAACAGGGACCGCGACAGCTGCACACCCATCAGTTGGAGCGCGGCTCCGGCAAACTTCTCGTTGTTCGACGCGGTGCGCATCGAGAAGGCCGAGCCGGCCCACGCGGTGTATCCCGTGATCAGCGGCCCGCCGCGAAACGGCAGTGGTAACGGCCCCGCATGCGGTGCGGTGCCAACCGCGCCCAGTGCGTTCGCACTATCAGGCGCTCCGGCACTCGCGCCCTGGGCCAGCGCCGCGAAGGGCGCGAATCCGAGCATGGCCATCGCCACTCCTTTCACACCGGCACGAAATCTTCGCATCACGCGCAACTGTCCCCCAACGTCCGTTTCCGGGAAGAAATCAAGAAACCGTACTCAGCACGTGGGGCAACCGCTTGTCCAGTGGCCTTCAGTGCCCCAGCTTCGATCGAGGAAGACTCCTTTGCCAGAGCACACACCAGAATGAACGATCCAACGCCCTCTCTACCCAACGATCAGTCCGCGCCACCGTCCGGCGACGACGTCCGGGCCACCGCCGACGATCTTGCCCGATTGGAGGCCGTTCGCCTCGACCTGCTTCGTGTCCACCGCGCCTTGTTGGCCGTGGAGCGGATACGGTACGAGAAGGCGCGGGGAACTATTGCCAACAACAGCGCCTTCCTGCAGCTGGTCATCGCCGACCCGTGGTTCGACTGGCTGCGTCCGATGGCCCAGTTGGTGCTGATGATCGACGAACGGACCGGCGACAAGAAGCAGGTGCTGGGCACCACCGAGGCGCGGTCGCTGTTGGACCGGGCCCGGTCACTGCTTCGGGCCGACGTCGACGGGGACGCGTTCCAGCGGCTCTTTTACGACGCCGTGCAGGCCTCCCCCGATCTGGCGGTGCTGGCGCGACAAGTGGCTCTGGGGCACAGTCGAGGGTCCTGAGGCGACGGGCGGACGAAATTTCGTCCCGATTTGCTGGACCGTGGACCCGTTTGATGTCATCGTTCAGTGGTTCGGAGTGTATTTCCCTATTGTGTCCCGGGTGTCGGTGCCGGTACCCGGCCTGAGCCTTCCTCAATAGTGCCTATCGGATGCACGCCGTAGCTCGACGCGCGGGATCCATAGTGCTGGCCGCGATGCTCATCGCCGGTCCGTTCACGTCGTGCGCCCTGCACGGGACATCGGCGGCCCCCCCACGCGAACCGCTATCGTCGTCGACATACCTGGCACAGTTCGATTCGCTCTGGGCGCGGTTTGACGCCCTGTATCCGTCGTTTGACTACAAGGGCGTGGACTGGAGTGCGCAGCGAGCGCTGTATCGTGGCCGCGCGCAACGCGCCCATTCTCAGGCGGAGTTCATCGCGCTGACCCGCGAAATGCTTGAGCCGCTGCGCGATCTGCACGTCTGGCTGGTGGATCCGCGAGGGCAGGCCGTGCCGACCTTCCGGCCGACGCACGTGGCGAACTTCGATGGCGCGCGGTGGCGACGCGCCTTGCGCGACGCTGGTTATGTGCAGCGCGCCAGCGATATCGGAGAAGCGAACGTTGGTGGCTACGGATATCTGTTCATCAGTGGCTGGTCGGGTTCGGTTGACGTCTCGGCGCTCGATCTGACCATGGCACGCGTGCGGGAGGCGCCAGGGCTGATTATCGACCTGCGGACAAACGGGGGAGGCAGCGACGCCACGGCGTTGGCGTTCGCGTCGCGGTTCACCACACGCAGTTTCGCCGCGTCGTATGTGCAAGTGCGCAATGGACCGCTGCACGACGACCTCGATGTCCCCACCGCGCGGGTGGTGTCGCCGCGAGGCCCGTGGCAATATCTGCGACCCGTGGTGGTCATTGCCGGTCGGGCGGGGTTCAGCGCCACGGAGAGTTTCGTCGCTGCCATGCGCACGTTGCCGAATGTCACGGTCATTGGCGACACGACCGGCGGCGCGTCGGGCAATCCGGCCACCTATCCGCTGGGCAACGGCTGGTCCTACACAGTGCCCCAATGGCTGGAGTTCGGTCCGGATCGCCAACCCATTGAGTGGCGCGGCGTGCCGCCGCATGTGGCCCTGACCTGGATGCCGTCGCTGTACGAGCGGGACCGCGATCCACTGATTGACGCCGCCGTCGGGTTGCTGGCTGAACGCAACGGGGTTTTCCGTATTGCGCCGACCAACGGCCCGGGCGGCTCGTTAAGCGACAGCGGAGCCACTGTCAGGTTGCCGCGGCACTGACTGACTTCTCGTGATGCTGTTCAAGGGCTGGTGGGGTGCCTCCATAACGCTGAGGGGTGGGAGCGGTGAGGGGCATGAGGGGCGAGCAGAAGAAGCGTCGAGCGTTAGAGGGGTCAGCCAGCGAGGGCAGAACTCAGTCCTACCCTCGCCGGCTCACCCCTCTAACGCTCGACGCTTCTTCTGCTCACCCTCATGCCCCTCACCGCTCCCACCCCTCCGCTAGATTGCGAGATGCAAATCGGTAGGCCATCTCGATCGACCTGGACGCGTCTGGCGATCACCGGCGCCGTCTTCGGCATTACGTCGTCGCTGTGCAGCACGCCGCTGCTGGCGCAGGGCACGGCGGTCAAGCGTCCCCCAGGCGCCCCCGACATCTCCAAGCTCCCCAAGTCGCCCAAAGTCCCGGAAACATTCGAAGGCTTGTTTGCCGAACGCGATGCGCGCGCCGAAGCGGCCCTTGGCTACCTCCGGTGTCTGCAGGGTACGGTGTCCGCGCTGCGGAGCGGTGCGTTGGGTCAGGTGCCCCGGGAATGGTCCATCACGTGCGTGGAGCAAGGGCGCGAATGGCGTGGCGTCTTCGGCAAACTCACCGACGGTGGCATCGACGTGCGCCTGCAGTATGCCTTTCGCGGCGCTGGCGGGGTGCTCACCACCGATCGCATCGACACGGCACGGGTGAACGGCACCGCGCGCGCCTTGCTACGCGGCTTGTCGGCCCCGTTTCCGGGAGCCGGTACCTACGAGTTCACGCCGGTACCGTTACCGCAGCCCACCTTTCTCGAAGTGTGGTTTCTTCCGCTCCCGGGCAGTCCGGCGCGTATCGTGGTTGGCGGTGACTCGCTCATCCAGATGACATCGGACGGAGGGCGCGAGTTGGGGCACAGCCGGAGCACGCCGCCGATGCGCATCGTCACCGGTCCCGTGTCCGGTGCAACGTGGAACCTGGAGAGTATCGAGGAGCGCATTCCGGCGGTGAGTGAGCTGATGGTCGCGCGGATGGCACTGGATGTCGTGCCAGAGGTGCGTGTGCGGTCGCGCCAATACGAGTCCGTGCTGACACGCAGCGGCCGGTGGACTCATCAGCGACGCTGAATCGTTCATGACGACGGCACTGCGGCCCGCGACGGAGGCTGACGTTCCACTGATCCGGGAACTCATTGAAGGGCTGGCCGACTTCGAGCGCCTGCGACACGAATGCCTGGCCACCGACGAGGCGCTGCGCGCGACGCTGTTTGGTGCGCGCCCGTATGCGGAGGTCGTGATCGCCGAGTGGCAGGGGGTGTCGGCCGGATTTGCGCTGTTCTTTCACAATTACTCGACCTTCCTTGCGCAACCGGGGATCTATCTGGAAGATCTGTTTGTGCGCCCGGAATTTCGGGGGCACGGCATCGGCACGGCGTTGCTGCAGCACTTGGCCACGTTGGCCGTTTCGCGGGGCTGCGGACGGCTGGAGTGGTCGGTGCTGGACTGGAACGAAGGGGCGATTCGCTTCTATCGTGCACTGGGTGCTCGACCGCAGGGTGACTGGACCACATACCGGGTGACCGGTGATGCGCTGACACGACTGGCTTCTTTGGAGGAATAGGCCCATGGAGACACACACGATTTCGCGTCGCAACGTCTTGCAGATGCTGGCGGCTGGAGTGGCCGGTGGCGCCCTGCTGCCGCGACTCGCCACGGCACGCGCAGGCACCGCTGACGAGGCGCGGCGCATTGAGCGCATCGGGTTGCAGTTGTACACGGTGCGGACTGCGATGACCAAGGATCTCGAAGGCACCATCGCCGCCGTGGCGGCGGCGGGCATTACCGAACTCGAATTCGCCGGCTACTACAACAAGCCGGCGACATGGTGGCGAGACCTGATGAAGTCGCATGGCATGACGTCGCCCTCGACGCATATCGGGTTGCCGAAAACCGACGCCGAGTGGGAGCCGCATTTCGCCATGGCGAATGGCATGGGGCATGACTGCGTGATCGTGCCGTCGTTTGGTTCGGAGTTCCGTGGTGAGGGCGGGTACAAACGACTGGCGGATCGGCTCAACAGCAGCGGGGAACTGGCGAAAAAGGCCGGCCTGCGGATGGGCTATCACAATCACGATGCCGAATTTGCGCCGCAGGCCGTCGGAACCAACGGCTTCGAGATCCTGGTGGCCAACACCGATCCCAAGTTGGTGGATTTCGAGCTCGATCTGTATTGGGCGGTGAAGGCGGGTCAGGATCCGCTCAAGCTCATCGCCGCGCACCCCAAACGCATCGCCTACTGCCATGTGAAGGATGCCGGCCCGGCGCCGGAACTGGCGATGATGGACGTCGGTGCCGGCACGATCGATTTCAAGACGATACTCAAGGCCGCGCGCAAGGTGGGACTCAAGCACTGGTACATCGAGCACGATGCGCCCAAGGACGCGTTGGCGTCGATCACAGCCAGCGCCGCGGCGTTGAAGAAGCTGTAGGCGTTTCGCGACGCCCATGCAGGACGAGATTGCGCACGCCTACGATCGCTGGGCGGTCTCGTATGATACGGACCGCAATCCCACGCGTGATCTTGATGGACAGGTGTTGCGGCAGAGCGCGCTGCCGGTTGACGGGGCCGATGTGCTTGAGCTGGGGTGTGGCACCGGCAAGAACACGGTGTGGCTGGCATCACGCGCGCGTGACGTCACCGCCATGGATTTCTCGCCGGGCATGCTGGCGCGCGCGCGTCGTCGTGTGATTGGCGATCATGTGCATTTCGTCAAACACGACGTGCGCGAACCGTGGCCGGTGGCATCGCTCGGCATCGACGTGGTTGTCGGCAACCTCGTGCTTGAACACGTCGAGCGGTTGGCGCCGGTGTTTCATGAAGCGGCACGGGTGCTGCGCACGGGTGGCACGCTGTGGCTGTGCGAATTGCACCCATTTCGACAGTGGCGCGGCGGGCAGGCCCATTTTACTGCCGCCGATACCGGTGACGTGGTGCACGTCCCGGCCTATCTGCACGCCGTAAGCGACTACGTCAACGGCGGACTCGCCGCAGGCCTGACGCTGGTACACCTGGGTGAGTCGCTTGAGGACGACGTGGAGTCCGGGGCGCTGCCTCGGCTCTTGTCAGTGCGTTTCCTCAAGCAGTAATCCCACCACCTCGTGTGCGCCCGAGCTACGGTCGCAGCGGATTGACACAGGGGTATCGTCGCGTTGGGATCGCGACCGGTGATCCAGGCGGATTCGCGGCCGCGGAATCCATAGTGGCGCGCGACGTCGCCAATTGCTGGCCGGGCGCGAACGCAACCGGCATCGGACACTCCAGCGACACGGCGGGGCGGTCCGCTGGCGCAACCAGCACTACGGTCGGTTTGACGCCGCCGTCGATCGTGCGCCGCCAGCCAGAGGCGGTCGACCACGGCGCATTCGCCGCCGCCAATGCTGAACTGCCCGCCGTGCCGGTGAGCCCTGACAGCCGGTACGTTCGGAGCGCCGAGTCGGCCATTCGGGCCCAGTGACTGTTATCCGTCTGAGCATGCGCCAGGCGTCCCATCAGCGTCAATGCGCCCATCGCTACAAGCGCTCTTGCAATTGCGCGGCTTCGTCCCATGTTCGCAGTCACGGTTCCTCCTCGGCTTTCGACACCCGACAATCACACCATGGTTGCCTACCTCGCCCTTCCGCGTGCTCGTATGCTCACGCCCGCCCTCATACTGGCGCTGATAGGGCCGGGTGGCAAGACGCTGCAGGCGCAGCGACCGCCCATTGGACCGTCTGTTCGCTCGTTCGTGCGAGTGGATACCACGGCATTCGCCCTGACCAACGTCCGCGTCATTGATGGCACGGGGGCACCGGCGCGCGAGGCGCAAACGGTGCTGGTGCGCGATGGTCGCATTGTCGCGGTCGGCGCGTCGACTTCGGTCACTATTCCGGTCGGCACGCAGGTGATCGATCTGACCGGCAAGAGCGTCATCCCGGGGCTGGTCATGGTCCACGAGCATCTGTTCTATCCCACCGGTCCGGGTATCTACGGGAATCTGACGGAGAGTTTTTCGCGACTGTATCTGGCGGGTGGGGTCACCTCGATGCGCACGGGTGGCAACATGAACGGCTACAGCGAGCTGCTGGTAGCCAAGGCCATTGCCAAGGGCGAGAAGGCGGGCCCGTGGATTGATGCCACGGCGCCGTATCTGGAAGGACCCGGCATGAACTTCGCCCAGGTTCGCGTGCTCGCGGATTCAACCGACGCGCGCAAACATGTGGAGTACTGGGCCGAGCAGGGCGCGACGTCGTTCAAGGCGTACATGAACATCACGCGCGACGAACTGCGCGCGTCGACGAAGGCGGCGCACGCCCGTGGTCTCAAGGTGACCGGACATCTGTGCTCGGTCACGTATCGTGAAGCGGCCGATGCCGGCATCGATGACCTTGAGCACGGCTTCTTCGCCATGAACGATTTCGTCCCCAACAAGCCACTCGATCGGTGTGTGTCGCGCGGCGGCGCGGCGCAGTCCACCATGGCGGCGCTCGATCCTGCGGCGAGCGAGGTGCAGTCGCTGTTCACGTATCTCATTGATCGCCATGTGGTGGTCACCTCCACGCTCACCATCTTCGAAACATTCACGCCGGGGCGCCCGATGCCGCCGGGGCTGGATGTGCTGCTGCCTCAGTTGCGCGAGCAATTCGAGCAGCGCTTCGCCGTGACCGCCACGTCCACGCAATCGCCGTACACGGCTGCGTTTCCCAAGGGCATGGCTATGGAACGCGCCTTCGCCAAGGCCGGCGGCACGCTGGTGGTTGGCACTGATCCCACCGGGGGTGGCGGAGTGATTCCCGGATACTCCAACCAGCGCGCACTGGAATTGCTAGTGGAGGCGGGTTTCTCGCCTCTGGAGGCCATCCGCATCGGCACGCTTAATGGCGCGACGTATCTGGGGCGCGGCGCACTGGTGGGCTCGATCGCGGTGGGCAAGCAGGCCGATCTGGTCGTCATCGACGGCAACCCGGTGGCGCAGATCGGCGACATCCGCAAGGTGCAGATGGTCTTCAAGCAGGGCGTGGGATACGATCCCTCTGCGATCATCGAATCGGTGCGGGGGAAGGTCGGACTCTGGTAGCGCCGCCCTACGACGGCCGGTATTTTCGCATTCCCATCCTCACACGAGCCAGGCGATGATCCTCCGTAGCCCGTATCCCGATATCGATATTCCCGACATGCCGCTGGTTGGGTTCGTGTTCAAGCGCGCGGCGGAGTTTGGCGACAAGACGGCGATTGTCTGTGCAGCCACGGGACGCGCGTACACGTATGCGGGTTTGGCCAAGGCGATCGCGCAGGTGGGGGCTGGCCTGGCCGCGCGCGGCGTGAAGAAGGGTGATGTCGTTGGCCTGGTGAGTCCGAACACACCCGACTTCGCCGTGGTGTTTTACGCGATTGTGTCCATCGGGGCGATTTGTTCGACGGTGAATCCCATTGCCACGGCCGAAGAAATTGGCGCGCAGTTCGCCGACTCCGAAGCCATCATGCTGTTCACGGTGCCCGAGTTGTACGACAAGTGCGAGGCCGCGTCGCGACTGGCCAGCATGGTGCGTGAGATTGTCGTATTTGGTGAACACGAGGGTGCCGTGCCGTACGCGGAGCTCTTCGCGCATGGTGACACGCCGCCGCACGTCGAGATCGATCCGGCCACCGACGTGTGCGCGTTGCCATACTCCAGCGGCACCTCGGGTATTCCGAAGGGTGTGATGCTGACGCATCGGAATATCGTCGCCAACCTCTGCCAGATGCGACAACCCACCACGATGGTCACTGCCGATGATGTGATCGTGGGCGTGCTGCCGTTCTTTCACATCTACGGCATGGTGGTGATCATGGGGGCGGCGTTCGTCGAAGGCGCCACCGTGGTGTCGATGCCCCGCTTCGAGATCGAGGCCTTTCTCAAGACGCTGCAGGACTATCGTGTCACCTACGCCAACGTCGTGCCGCCCATCGTGCTGGCATTTGCCAAGCATCCGTCGGTGGCCAAGTACGACTTGAGCGCGTTGCACACCGTGTTCAGCGGCGCCGCGCCGTTGGGTGGCGAGTTGTCGACGGCGGTGGAACAACGACTCGGCGTGCGCGTGCGGCAGGGATATGGCCTCACGGAAACGAGCCCGGTCACCCACTTCCATCCGCTCGAGAGCGAGCGGGTGGTCCTGTCGTCGGTCGGACCGATGGTGGCCAACACAGAGTGTCGACTGGTCGATCCGCTCACGGAACAGGATGTCCCCGTTGGTGAGCGGGGCGAACTCTGGATTCACGGTCCGCAGGTGATGAAGGGCTACTTCAACAAACCCGAAGCCACCGCGGCCTGTCTGAGTGCCGATGGCTGGTTCCGCACTGGCGACGTCGCCATTGTTGACGACCGTGGCTGGTTCGCCATCGTGGATCGGGTGAAGGAACTCATCAAGTACAAGGGACTGCAGGTCGCCCCGGCGGAACTGGAGGCGGTCCTGTTGTCGAATCCCGCCATTGCTGACGCGGCGGTCATTCCGGTGCCCGACGACGATGCCGGTGAGGTCCCCAAGGCGTTCGTGGTGGCACGTTCCGAACTCTCGGCCGACGACGTCATGGCGTACGTGGCCGAACGCGTGTCTCCCTATAAAAAGATCCGCATGGTAGAGTTCGTCGACAGCATCCCGAAGTCTCCATCTGGCAAGATTCTGCGGCGACTGCTGGTCGAGAAAGAGCGCCTGGCGGCCGCGCAGCGCACCTGACATTTCCATTCAACACGTTCTCATGTCTTCTCCACGACTCGGCATCGGTTTCGTTGGCTCCGGCTTCAATGCGCGCTTCCACATGCAAGGCCTGCGCTTCGTGCGCGACGCCGATGTCTTGGGCGTCTGGAGCCCCAATGCGAAGAACGCGGCCTCGGCCGCCAAATACGCGCGCGAGCTTGAGGTGGGTGCGTGCAAGCCCTACAAGTCCATCACGGACATGGTGGCCGATCCGGCCATCGACGCCATCTGGCTCAATGGCCCCAATCAGGCGCGCATTGAAAACGTCCAGGAAATCTGCGATGCCGTGACCAGCGGAAAGGGTACGCTCAAAGGCATCGCCTGCGAGAAGCCGCTGGCGCGCTCGGTGGCTGAAGCAAAGGAAGTGCTGCGGATGGTGGAGAAGGCCGGCATCATGCACGGCTATCTCGAGAACCAGTACTTCTCGCCGCAGGTCAGCGTCGGACACAACCTCATCTGGCGCCGCGGCGCCGCTGCGACCGGCCGGCCCTATCTGGCGCGCGCCGCTGAAGAGCACAGTGGTCCGCACATGCCCTGGTTCTGGAACGGCGCGCTGCAGGGCGGCGGCGTGCTCAACGACATGATGTGCCACTCGATTCTCGTCGTGCGCCAACTGCTCACGCCCCCAGGCGAATCGCTGTCCACCCTCGTGCCCAAGCGTGTCACCGGCCACATCGCGTCGCTCAAGTTCACGCGCAAGGAGTACGCGGCGCAGCTCAAGAAGACGATGGGGGTGGACTACCTCAAGTCACCGTCCGAAGACTTCGCCAGCGTGAACATCGAGTTCGAAGCACCCGACGGCCGCATTGCCATTGGTGAAGCCACCACCAGCTGGAGTTTTGTCGGACCCGGCCTAAGGTTGTCCGCCGAGCTGCTGGGCCCCGAGTACTCGATGAAGTGGAACAGCCTGGAGTCGGGGCTCGATCTGTTCTTCTCGCGCGCCGTGAAAGGCAAGTCGGGCGAGGACATTGTCGAGAAGCAGAACGCCGAAGTAGGGCAGATGCCGGTGGTGGTGAACGAAGCGATTGCGTACGGATACGAAGCCGAAGACCGTCACTTCGTGCGCGCATTCCTCGGCAAGGAGAAGCCGCTGCTCACGTTCCACGACGGGCTCGACGTGGTGCGCCTGCTCATGACCGCGTACATGAGCGCCGAGCAGGGCAAGACTATCGAGTTCCCACCGCGCGGTATCGACAAATTTGTGCCCCAGGTGGCCCAGGGCACGTGGAAACCGAGGTGAGACTCAGTACTCAGTACCAAGTACTAAGTACTAAGTACTGAGTACTGAGTACTGAGTACCTAGTACTTCCTGTAATTCACGTCCATCGCGTCCATGCGCTGCATGTGCGTTTGCAACCGGACCATGAAGTCGGCGAAGTCGCGACGCGGCTTCGCCGTCCAGATGGCTTCGGCCAGTGCGCTCATGCGGGGGAATGCCATGTACTCCAGTTGTTTGGCATCCTGGATGTACTCTGTCCACAGTTGCGCCTGCGCGCCCAGCACGTGTTTCGCTTCGGTGTCCGTGAGTGACGAGGGCACGGGCTCGAATGCGTACACCGTATCGATGGGCAGATAACCGCCAATCGCCAGCGGCTCCTTCGCGCGGTCGCGTGACTGGTAGTGGTCGAAGTACGTGTGACTGCCTGGCGCCATGATCACGTCATGATTGGCCTTGGCGGCCGCGATGCCGCCATCCATCCCGCGCCACGACATCACCGTGGCATTCTCGGCCAGTCCGCCCTCGAGAATCTCATCCCAGCCGACCATGCGACGGCCGTTCTTCGTGAGAAAGCTGTCCATCTGGCGGATGAACCAGCTCTGCAACTCGTGCTCGTCCTTGAGGCCGAGTTGCTTGATGCGCGCCTGAATGTCGGTACTGGCCTTCCACTGGTTCTTGATGGCTTCGTCGCCGCCAATATGGATGTACGGGCCGGGGAAGAGCGCCATCACCTCGCGCAGCACATCCTGCATGAATGCCACGGTGCTGTCGTCGGCATTGAGGATGAACTCACTGACCCCCCACACCTGCATGACGCCAACGGTGGTGTCACGTCGCACACCAAGTTGTGGATAGGCCGAGATGGCGGCCTGCGCGTGTCCGGGCATCTCGATTTCCGGGACCACCGTAATGAAACGCTGCGCCGCGTAGGCGACGATTTCGCGCACATCATCCTGCGTGTAGAAGCCACAATGCCGTTTGCCGTCAAACACCCGCTTGGCCGGATCGGCCTGATGCGGGCCCACCAGCGTCTGATCGCGGCAGGAGCTCACGTCGGTGAGGCGCGGATACTTCTTGATCTCGATACGCCAGCCCTGGTCTTCCGTGAGATGCCAGTGAAAGCGATTCATCTTGTGACGCGCCAGCAGGTCGATGTACTTCTTCACGAACTCCTTCGGCATGAAGTGCCGCGACACATCCAGATGCGCGCCGCGCCAGGTAAATCGTGGAGCATCCTCGATGTGCACGGCGGGCGCGTGCCACTCGATACCGGCGATGGGGGCGTCGCGGAAAATGGCGGCCGGAAACAACTGTTTCAGCGTCTCCAGCGCGTAAAAGGCGCCTGCCGCATGTGCGGCGCGCACGGTCACGCCACTGCGCGACACATCCAGCCGGTAGCCTTCGTCACCCAGGGCCTTGGCGTCGCTCCCGATCACATGCACCAGGCGAATCGTGCCTGGCGCCGCGGCGCTGGACCGTACTACTGACAGATCGAATCCGGTGGCGTTGGCAATATCCCGCGCGAACCGATGCGCCACGGCGGCGAAGGTCGGGTCGGCGTGCACGGCGGTCCGGGCGGTGAGGGTGAAATGCCCCGGCATGGGCGTCATGACCGTGGGGCGCGGAATCACGGCATAAACACTGGAGTCGGCGGCGGGAGCCGCCGAAAGCGCGCGAGACGACAGCGAGAGCACCGCGCACAGCAGCAACAGCGTCGAGGGCGTCAACCGTGCGTGCGCGTGTCGAAAGAGTTTCAACGTCATGTCGATGATACCGTCGCCAGTGGCGTGGTCGAAGAAAGCGCGACGACGACGTCGCGGATGATTGTCGGATCGGTACTCCGGGCATGCACTTCGCGCACCCCAGAGCGTTCCAGCATGGAGCGTACGTTATGTCCGCGGATACTGCCGCCGGCCAGCACCGTCAGGTGTGCTCCGGCGCGACGCTGCAGGGCCGACAACGTGTCCGCACCTTCCAGCGCGGTGGCGGCGTGGCCGGCTGTCAACACGTAGTCCACGCCAACCGCCAGCAGCGCGTCGAGCGCGGCCATGGCCGACGGTGTCCGATCGAAGGCCCGGTGAAAGGCCACCTTCATGGGGCGGGCCAATGCGATGAAGATGGCCAGCTGTTCCTGATGCACGCTCCCGTCGTCGTGGAGCGGCCCCAGCACGATCCCGTCCGCGCCGCGCGCGCGTGCCGCGATGATATCGTTGCCCATCACATCGATGTCGTCGTCGCCGTACACGAAACTCAACGTGTGTGGCCGAATCATCACATGCAGCGGGACGTGCAATTCGTCACGGCAGCGCGCGATGAGTCCGAACGACGGGGTCGTGCCACCGTCGCCCGGTCCACACAACTCAATGCGGCCCGCGCCAAACGCCTGTGCGGCGCGGGCGGTATGCACAGAATCACAACAGGCTTCCACCAACACGGCGGTGCTCGTCACACTCACGTGACGGCGCTCAGTGCGCCGCCGTGGACGTGCCCGACGCCGTGGGAGCCGGACGGAACAGGAACAGAAATACCACGAACACCGCCGCCGCGAGGAGCGCGGCGAACTGCCAGATCTGCGTCCAATCGTGCGTCACCGCACCCGTGCTGCCCGTCGCGTACTTGCTGACGATGCTGCCCGACACCGAGGCGCCGACAAAATAGCCCACGCCGTTGGTGATGAGATTGAGAAAGCCCTGCGCGGCCGCGCGGATCTTGGGTCCTGCGCGTTCGTCCGTGTATATCTGCCCGGCCACAAAGAAGAAATCGTAGCACACACCGTGCAGCAGGATGCCCGCGTACACCATCCACATCACCGGACCGGTGGTGCCCTGACTGAACGCGAAATAGCGCAGTGCCCAGGCCAGCATGCCCACCAGCATGATCCACTTGATACCCAGTTTGCGCAGCGCAAATGGCAGCAACAGCATGAAACCAATCTCCGACCACTGGCCGAAACTCTGGATGAACGCCGGATCGGGTGCCCCGATCTCGTTGAGGTACGGATTCGCAAAGGCGTAGTAGAATTGGAGCGGAATACAGAGCAGGAACGAACCCAGTACAAATATCCGGAAGTCCGAGTGTTTCAGCAGCTGCAAGGCATCCAGGCCCAGGGCGTCGCGCACCTTGAACGCCTGTCCGGCCGCCTTGGGCGGCGTGGGCGGCAACAGCAGCGCGAAAACGCCCAGTGCCACGCTGGATCCAGCGGCGACCATCATCGGCAGCGCCAGTTTGTCCGCGTGCAAGACCTTGCCGACAACGGTGCCGGCCGCAATCCAACCGATGGTGCCCAGCACGCGGATGAGTGGGAAGTCCCGCGCCGAATCGGTGACATGGTGGAAAGAAATGGAGTTGGTGAGCGACAGCGTGGGCATGTAGCAGAACGCATACGCCAGCAGAATCGGATAGAAGCGCGTCCACTCCGTTTGCTGCGAGAGGAACCACATCAGCGCCCCGCCGACCAGGTGCAGGATGGCCAGCAGTTTCTCACTGGCAAAGAACCGATCGGCCACGATGCCCATGAAAAAGGGCGAGACAATGGCCGCGATGGCGAGCGCGCCGTAGGCGGCACCGACCTGCGTGTCGGTGAAGTGCAGGGTCTGGGTGATGTAGGTGCCCATGGTGACGAACCACGAGCCCCAGACGAAGTACTGCAGGAACATCATCACCGACAAACGGAATTTTGTACCCATCTCGGCAGCTCCCGGAGGCTCGCAAAGGACCACGCGCGGCAACCGCCGCTGGTCCGCTATGCTATGCGCTGGGCCAACCACGCGGAAGACCGGAGCGTGCTCCACATTGCCCTGGCGGGACCTTAAACTTCCCGGTGATGATCCCACGAGCCGCACTCGCGCCGGTCCGTTACCGAGCGGCGGTACCCCTTTGAGGAGTTGTCATGCACGGGTCGCTCTCCTATCCCATTGGCGAACACACGCCACAGGCGTCCTACTCGGCCGCCGAGCGCACGGCGCTGATCGCACGTCTGGCGGCGCAGCCGGCCGCGTTGGCGGCTGCGTTGAGCGGGCTGAACGAGCCGGCATTGGCGCGGGCCTATCGGCCCGGGGGGTGGACGGTGCGTCAACTGGTTCACCATGTCGCTGACAGTCACATCAACATGTTTCTTCGCGTGAAGTTCGCCCTGTCAGACGACGAGCCCACCATCAAGCCGTACGATCAGGATCGCTGGGTGCAGCAGGGCGATGTGGCCGCCGTCGCGCCGATGGTGTCGGTGGCGTTGCTGGCCTCACTGCACGAACGCCTCGTGGCGCTGCTGCAGTCGCTCTCGCCGGAGCAGTTTGCGCGCGGACTGATTCACCCAGAGAACGGCCGCATGAGCATTGAACAGGTGCTCGCGCTGTACGCCTGGCACGGCGATCACCACGTCGCGCATATCCGGGCCTTTCGGGAGCGCGAGGGGCTGTAGGGCGGCGCTACGGCTGCCCTTCAAAAATCCGCGCCGCTTCTCCCACGGCGGCCAGTTGGGCCGTGCCGCCAATGCCGAATAGCGCGTAGATAATGCGCGTGGCCGGTGTGGACAGATTGCGCCACGACTGCCCGTCGAAGCGCAAGACGGTACCGCTGTCACCCGCCGCATAGATCTCGGTGGGACCGCGCCCCAGAGCGCGCGCAGATCGCGCGCGGTGGGCACCGATTGCGGGGTCCATCGCACACCATCGTAGCGCAGAATGGTGCCGCCATCACCGGCGATGAACACGTCACTGGCGCCCGTGCCCCATACGGCACGCAATCGCTTGGTGTTCGCCACCGGCACGCTCACCGAACTCCATCGGCCGCCATCGAACCGCAGCACCACACCCGAGTCGCCCACGACATACACATTGGCCGGATCACTCCCCCACACGGCCCGCAGGAATTGCGGCGTGCCGCTGGATTGCGGCGCCCACGCGCCGCCGCTGGCACGCAGGATCGTTCCACGCTCACCCACGATGACGGACTGTCCGGGGCCACCGCTCCAGATGGCCCGCAGCAGCAGCGTGGTGGGCGAGGTTTGTTTGCGCCACGACGTGCCATCGTAGCGTACGATCGAGCCGGTATCGCCAACGGCGATGATGTCGTTGGCGCTGCTGCCGCTGATGCCGTAGAAATCGTTGGTGCCGGGCACGGGCTCGGTGCGCCATGCGGTGCCGTCGCGCTTGAAAATCGCGCCACCCAGACCCACGGCGAACATCGGTCCCGCTGGGGCGCCCCACACCGACAGCAACGCGGGATCAGACACTTCGGTGGTTCCCACGGCCGCCGCGCCGACTCCGCGAACGGTCACCACGGTTCCCCACCACGCCCCGATGCGCAACGAGCCATCGGCGCGCGTGGTAATGGCGCGCAGATTCTGGCCCGTCCCGATATCGAGGGCGCGCCAGACGGTGCCGTCAAAGTGATAACAGGCGCCGGTATTGCCCACGGCATAAATGTCGTTGAACGCGCGCCCCCGCATGGCGAAGAGATTCGCGAAACCCGGCGTGGTCATCGGGGTCCACGTCACGCCGTCAAATCGCAAGACGGTGCCACTGGTCCCGATGGCAAACACATTGCCGGCGCTCGTGCCCCACACATCGAACAGCGCATTGGCGGAAGGCACCGTCATGCGTCGCCAGTTCTGCCCGTCGTAGCGCAGGATCACGCCGTTGTTGCCCACCACAAACAGGGCACTGCTGTTCGCACCCCAGATGCCCCATAGGTCGTCCGTGACTGGCGTGCCTTGGGCAGACCAGCGGGTGCCGTCCCAACGCAGGATGGTGCCACGATCGCCCGCCGCATACACCTCGTTGGCGGACAGCCCCCACACCTCCAACAGCGTCGTCGTCGTGCCGCTGACGAACGGCTGAAAGGTCGTGCCGTCTCCGTGCAAAATCAGTCCGTTGGTGCCGACGATCCAGATGTCGTTCGGCGCGGATCCCCAGACACCAACCAACGTCTCCACCGTGTTGTACGACACGAGCTCCCATGGACCATCGTTGCGCGAGCGCATGATGGTGCCGTTTTGCCCCACACCATACGTGGTGCCCTGACCGTCATCCCAGATACCGAGGAGTGTGTTATCGGTCAGCCCTGCGCGGGCGACACGCCATTGTTGCACCCCCGGCGCCACGGCCGTCACGCCGAGTTGCACCACGGCGGACAGCGTTCCCGCGGCGACGGTGATGCGCGCCTGACCGGGGGCCACCGTACGAACAAGACCGCGGGCGTCCACCGTGGCCACGGCGGGCGCGTCCGAGCGCCACGTTACCGTGGGATTTGCCAGCAAGACTCCGCCCGAGTCGCGCGCCTCAAGCGCAATCGCCTGCTCCTGACCGGCTTGCAGGAACAGCGCGGCGGGCACCGTGGCCAGACTGGCGATGCCGCCCGTTGGTGACGGTGGCGTGGGCTCGGACGCGCTGCGATCGCACGACGAGAGCAGCACCGCAACCATCAGGAGCGCCAAAGTCCGTGGGCGGCGGGGCAAACGGGTGACGTACATGGAGCGGAGGCTAGCCGAACAGGGGCGTGCCGCGCAACGGCCGACGTCGTAGCTTTCTCTCATGACTCGTCCATACCCCGTACATCCCAATCCGATTGCTCGTGCCGCAGCGATCATGGCGATTGTCCATGTCGCACTGGCCAGCCGGTCGGCGTCGCACGCGTCCGCACAGGGTGCCGCCGCGCCGCGCGCCGCTCCGGCCACGCCCGGCGCCGACGTGTTTCTCGTGCCGCTCTCGATGAGTGGCGGTCTGCTGAAAGTTGGCGTGCCGGCCAACCTCACACGGCGCGACGGCTACGACAATCAGGCCTCGTTCGCACTCTCGTCGCGGGAGTTGTACTACACCTCCAATCGCGGCGACGGACAGACGGACATCTATCGCTACGACTTCAATTCCGGATTGGCCACGCCGGCACGTCTCACCAAACCCGAAAGCGAGTATTCGGCTTTCCCAATTGACGGCGGCAAAGCGCTGGCGGTCATTCGGGTGGAAGCCGACTCCGCGCAGCGACTCTGGCGCCTGCCACTGGACGCGTCGGAACCATCGGTGCTGTTCCCCGATCTCAAACCCGTTGGGTACTTCGCGCAGGCCGATGACTCGACGTGGGCCATGTTCGTGCTGGGCACGCCCAGCACGCTGCAGGTCGCCAAGGTCGGCCGCCCGGGCAGCACGATTGTGGCGCGCAACATTGGTCGATCACTGCACAAGATTCCCGGCACCAAGCACGTGAGTTTTGTCCAGAAGGGGGCGGACGGCTGGTTCGTGATGGAACTCGATCCGGCCACCCAGCGCATCGACACGCTGGTGCGCACGCTGCCGCGGGCGGAGGACATGGCGTGGGTGGACAGCACCACGATGGTGATGGGGCAGGGAACGAAGCTGTTCACGTGGCGTCGCGGGACGGCGACGTGGACCGAAGCGGCGGATTTTTCGTTCGCGCACTTGAGCGGCATCACGCGCGTGGCCGTCAGTCCAAACCGTCAGTTGCTGGCGCTGGTGGCCGACGTCGTGCCGCGCGCGGCAACGACGGCCGCGCGCGCGGTATTCTCGGATCGCTTCTCCGCGGCAACGATTGCCAAACAGGTTGGGATTCTCGCGGCCGACTCGATGGAAGGGCGTCGCACCGGCTCACGCGGTGGTGACCGCGCGGCCACGTGGATTGCCGCGCAGTTCAAGGCGGCCGGTCTTGTGCCTGCCGGCGATTCGGGCGGATATCTCCAGCAGATTCCGCTGCAGGCCATGGTACCCGCACCGGCAATGCCAGGGTCCGGCGCAGGCGCGCCCATGCCATCGCAACCGCGACTCGGTGCCGTGGCGTCGTGGGCGCAGTGGGACTCACTCCCACCGGCCAATCGGCTGCGGTCGGCGAACGTCGTCGGGATCATTCAAGGCGCAGATCCCGCGTTGCGCGACGAGGTGGTGCTGGTGACGGCGCACTACGATCACATCGGGTTTGGTCGCGCGGTCGATGGCGATTCGATCAACAACGGCGCCGACGATGATGCGTCAGGCGTGGTCGCCGTGATCGAAATGGCCAAGGCGCTGCGTCAGGGACCGCGCCCCAAGCGCACCATCGTGTTCATGGCCATCACAGGCGAAGAAGTGGGCGGCTTTGGCACCCGATGGTACATCGGGCATCCGGCGCGGCCGCTGGACAAGACCGTCGTGGACCTGAATGTCGAGATGATTGCGCACGCCGATTCGCTGGCCGGCGGGTTTGGCAAGGCATGGCTGACCGGTTATGAGCGTTCCACCATGGGCGACTTGCTAGCGGACAACGGCATTCGGCTGGTGCCCGACCCGCGACCGACCCAGAACTTCTTCGGACGCAGCGACAATGTGGCCTTCGCGCGCATCGGCATTCCTGCCCATTCGTTGTCGTCGTTCAATCTGGTGACGCCGTATCACCATCCGAAGGATGAACCAGCCACGATTGACGCGCCGCACATGGCGCAGGTGATCAGCGCGACGTCGCGTGCCCTGCGCTTGCTGGCTGACGGGCTGCGCCCAGAGTGGCATCCCGGCGGCAAGCCGGAAGCCCCGGCCCCTCGTCCGCCGCGCTGATCGCGGCGACACAGCGTGAACGAATGCGCCGGCCAGTCGTCCAACAGTGGGGTACGCACTCCGGGCAGTCATTCGAACCTCACCAGCGGGAGCACGATGCGTGACGTGAAGCAGATCGTATCGAAAGTGTGGCGCGCCGCGCTGGTCGCGGCGGTGCTCACATCATGCGGCGGTGGCGATAGTCCGGTGACCCCACCCGTCGTGGCCGGCGTGCTCGCCACCGTGGTCGCCAGCACGGTCGATTCGCCGCTGGAAATCGGACAGGGGACGCAGGCGACCGTCGTGGGGCGCGATGGACTGGGCGGTGCCGTGGCGCTGGGATCACGCGCGGTGACGTGGAGCAGCAGCGGCCCGGGCATTGCCACCATTACGAACAACGGCATCGTGGCTGGTATTGGCGTCGGCAGCGTCACACTCACCGTGAATGTGCAGGACGGGAACACCGTGCGCTCGGCCACCACCACATTGGTGGTGACGGCCATCGCCGACGCGCCGCTCACCGCCGACGTGTCGATGGCACCGCAGCTGTTCATCCCGTCGCAAACGGTGGTCAAACTTGGCGGCACGGTGCGCTTTCAGTTCACCCCCATCGATCACAACGTGATCTGGAGTCCGCGCCTGCCCGGATCCCCGTCGGACATTCTGGTCACCACGAACGCGCTGGTGAGCCGCACGTTTCCGACGGTCGGTGTGTATCCGTTTGACTGTACGGTGCACCCGGGGATGAGTGGGAGAATCATCGTGTCGCCGTAGGAGACGGGAGACGGGAGAATGAAGACGGGAGACATCCAGATGGCTGGGCGTCTCCCGTCTTCATTCTCCCGTCTCCCGTCTTCAAGACTACGGCTTCGTCACGCCCCGATTGCGCGGTGTATAGTCCGGAAATACCGTCGACAGATTCGAGTTGCCCAGTCGATTCTGCACGATCTCCGCCAGGATATCGCGGTGGTCCATGGTGACGCGCAGATCCTGACCCGACTCGAGATTCTCGCGCGCCAGTCCCGGCCAGCGGTCTGTCAGCACGCGTCCGCCATTGATCTTCTTGCCCATCGCGAAGGCCACGTTGCCGCGGCCATGGTCCGTGCCTTTGTCGCCATTCTCGCGGGCGTTGCGACCGAACTCGGAGATCACCACCACCGTGACTCCGTTGGCGGTCGTGCCCTGGATCACGTCGGCATAGAACGCGGCCAGTGACGACGACAATTCCAGCATGCGGTTGTGCATCCCCTGACCGTCGACCCCGGGGATGTTGCCCTGCAACGTGTGCGTATCCCATCCCCCCAGAAAGGCATGGATGGCCTCCACGCCGACATCGGCCTTGATCAACGCGGCCGAGGACTTGAGCGAATTGCCGAAACCGGTGTTGGGGTACACCGCGCCGTTTTGCGTGGTGTATCCGCTGAAGTTGATGGTCTGCAGCAACGCGATGGTATTGGTCGTGTCCAGCGCGTTGGCACTCACCGGATCAATCGTCTGCGCGTAGTTGGCCGCCAGAAACTGGGTCCGGGCGTTGGCGGTGGTGCTGCTGCCATCGATACGGAAGTTGGCCGGATTGGAAATCGGCAACGTCTTGGGACCACCCACCAGCGTGGTCGGCAGGCCGCTGGTCAGTCCCAGCGCGCGGAGCGGCGCCGACGAACGCAGCGGCGTGACCGTCGCCAGATGTCGACCCAGCCAGCCGGTGGACAGATTCAGGTCTTGTGGCTTGCCCACTTCGATGTAGCGCTGGGCGTCGAAATGCGAGCGCGAGGTGTCCACCGATCCCGTGGCGTGCGCGACCAGCAGATCGCCCGCCGTGTAGGCCGGCATCAGCGGTGCCATGCCGGGCGAGAAGCCGAAGAAGTTGTCGAGCGCCACGGCCTTGGGGCCGCTGCCGGCGGCGTCGGGGCGGGCCACGGCGATGTTCGGACGACCCGTGTAGTAGTCCGGATCACCAAACGGCACCACCAACGACATGCCGTCGGTGCCTCCGCTGAGGAACACGGAGATGATGATGTCGCGTGTGGAGGATGACTGCGCCAGCACCACATTCGGCAGCCACGACGGTACCAGTGCGGCAATACCGAACCCCGCGCCTCGTATCAGGAAGTCGCGGCGAGCCAGCGAGCGGTACTCTGAACACCCGGTATCCAGCGTGTCGTCATGCATGCGTGAGAATCCTGATCAGACGTGGCCGGCGAACGCGCATTGGGAAGGGCACCCGAAAACTCAGTACCACTGGAACTGATGACTGCTGGCGGCCAGCGCGATGGTCTCGCGCACCCGCGTGTCGGTGTACGTGCCGCCACGCAGGTACGCCAACAGCGAAGTCTTGAGCGAGGCCGGCATTTCGTTGCCGAACAGGCGCACGGCGATCTGGTTGACCACGCCGTCGGCCGTATCCTGCGGGGTCCGGAAGATCGCGGTCGAATTCAGGCGCACGTTGGTGGCCGAATTCTGTGTGGAGATGTAGTTGGCCCAGTTCCAGCGCTGCGACGTGAGTCCGCTCCACCAGCTGATGCGATCGGGATACCCGTCCGGCTGTTCCCAGTAGAATGGCGACATGTCCATCGCGTCGAGTCGCTGACGCGTCGACCGGATGTTGGTGACTTCGATGGCCATGGCGCGCAACGACGACACCATCAGGTGAAACGGTCGCTTGTACTTGGCCGGCGACGCCATGAGGTTGGTGCCGGTCAGGATCGTGCGAATCATCGCCTTGATGTCGCCACCAGTGGCCAGATACGCCGCGGCGGTGGCGTCTACCACGGCCGCCGATGGTTCATGCGCCAGCAGCCAGCGCGCCATCTTCGTGGCGATATAGCGCGCGGTGTTGGGATGGTTCACCAGCATCGTGATCGCCAAATCGCCTTCGGACTTGAACTGCGCGGCGGTGGCATTCGACGGCATGGCCGGGAAATCCACGCCCAGGAACGTCTTGGCCGTGAAGTCGTGGAAGCTGCGGTTGAACGCAAACACCCCGTTGCCGTCGTAGCTCCACCCCGTCAGAATGCGCGACAATTGCGCCACGTCGTTCTGGGTATAGCCCCCGTCCACGCCCAGCGTGTGGAGCTCCATGATCTCGCGCGCGTAGTTCTGGTTGGGCGTCGGCTTGCGGCTGCTGGCCTGATCGAGATACCCCAGCATCGCGGCGCTTTCGGCCGACGCGCGCAACATGTCCGGGAATTTTCCCAGCGCGTGTTGCCGGATCACCGTGCGATCATCCGCCGCTTTCAGGTAGCCGATCTTGTCGTACAGCGAGTTGAAATGATCGGTCCAGAATTCGACCATTCGCTCCTTCAGCTGCCGTTTTGAAAACATCGCGCGAAACACCGCCGCGTCGGCCAGCTGGTTGTACACTTCGCCGCCATCAGCCGTCTTGAGCTGCGCCGACGTCTGCGACAGCAAGGGGAAACGGGCCGCGACCAGCGCGTCCACGGCACTGTCATCGATCGCCGAGAAGTTCAACTGATAGTTGAGATACCCGGCAAACCCTTTCTGGCGCGCCAGGGCGACCTCACCCGGCTCAAGCCCCATCGTGATGCGACGCACCAGTCGCAGCACCGGGTCTTTCCAGTCAGCGGACGCATTAGGCTTGGCTCCCACGGGCAGCGGCTTGGCAACCGGCTTGCCGCGCGGGCGACCCGTTTGCGCGTCGATCGCGGCACTGGCGGCCAAGGTGGCAACCGCGCTGGCACCCATCGCGAAGAACCGACGACGGCTTGGTGCCACTGGCTCAGATTCGTCGACAACAACCTCGTGGTCCGGCAAATCGGCGTCCGGAAGCGTGGGCATGAAAATCACCGGTAGTTTTATGGACGAACACCTGCGGTATACGCTCGGACACTGGTCGAATTCTGTCAACCGTGCCGATGTATCAAAGCCAAAAGGGGGCGGTATGGACTCGCAGTCTGTGACACAAACGCCGACCCGGTGACGCGAACAGCCTACCCTTCCGCATCGATCTGCGCCGTGAGACGCGTCACAACACGCCGGCGTTAAGCCCGTAAATGGCCTGCAGCAGCGCCAGGGCAACAAACCCGACGATGCCGCCAAACCCGAGGATCATCACCGGCTCGATCAACGCCACGGCCTGATTCACCGTTCGCTGCAGTTCGCCGTCCGCCGCCTGGGCGGCGCGCGCCGCCATGCCGGCCAGGTCGCCGCTCGTCTCACCAGCGTCCAGCAAGCGCTCGGTGAGCGGTGGCAGCAGCCCGGACAGGGCCTGCGACAGACTGGCACCGCCCTGCACTCGGCGCTCCGCCTCCGCCATCGCCTGCGCCAGGTGCTGGTTTCGCACGACGGCGCGCGCCAGCCCCATCGACGCCAACAATGACACGCCGGCATGGAGGCCGATCGACAACGTGCCGGTATAGCCGGCCGCTGCCTGCATGCGCTCAAGCCGCCCTACCAGCGGCCAGCGGAGCCGGGACTCATGCCACCGCCGAGCCGTGGAGGGGTCTCGCATCGCGCGATGGGCGGCCACCGCCACCACGCCCAACAGCAACAGCATGATCCACCAGCCCCTGACGAGGGCCGCACTGACCGCAATCAGCAGGCGTGTGCTCATCGGCAATGCTCCGCCGTTGTCGCTGATCAAGGTTGCGAAGCGCGGCACGACGAGGAGCAGGATCACGACCACACCCAGGATCGACGCCACACCGAGAATCGACGGGTATACCAACGCGCTGCGCAATCGGGCGCGCAGTGCGTCACGTCGCTCCAGATGGTCAGCGAGGAGCGACAGGCTGTCGTCGAGCGTTCCGGAGCCTTCTCCTGCGGCGATCAGTGGCGCGAAGACTGCCGGAAACACCGACTGCGCCGCGATGGCGACGCTCAGCGAGTCGCCACGCTCGATCGCCTCACGCACGGCGCCAAACGCCGTGCGATGGGCGTCTGTGGACGCTTCCTGCGCCGCGTACGTCAACGCGCGATGCAGCGGCACGCCGGCGCCAAGGAGCGTCGCCAGTGCGCGAATGACCACCGCCAGATCGGCGTCCGAGTCGGTCCACCGGCCGCGCCACGCCGGCCACATCGCATGCGTCGACACGGGGCGCCGGTCCGACGATGGTCCCGACGATCGTGACCCACCCTCGACCGGCAGCAGCTCCACCACCCACAGCGACCGACGACGCAAGGCGTCGACCGCTTCCCGTTCCGACGCCGCATCGATCTCGCCGCGCACCGCCGCGCCATCCGCCGCCGCGGCGCGATAGCGCCAGCGGCCGCCAGCGGGGCGCGCGTCCGTCATCGGCCGTCGTCCTCGCTGACCACGCGTGTCACCTCGGCAATCGTCGTGCGACCGTCACGGATGGCCCGCCACCCATCATGTACCAGCGACGGAACGCCACGCGCGCGCACCGTGGCGCGCAACACATCCAGTGATGCCCCGTCCACAAAGGCCGCACGCAACGCATCGTCCAGCACCAGCAGTTCGGTGATGGCGGCTCGACCGCGGTAGCCGGTGTGCGCGCATCGCTCGCAGCCGCGACCCTCGCGCACCCGCGTCACCGGCGGATCGAGCGGGGGCGTGAGGCTGTGCACCAGCGCGGCTTCTTCACGATTGAGCGGCCGCCATTCGGCGCAGTGATCGCACGTCAGGCGAATCAGTCGCTGCGCCAGCACGCCCTGCAACGTGGCCGCCAGCAGGTACGGTGGCACGCCCATCTCGGACAGCCGCGCCAATGCGCCAGCAGCGTCCGTGGTGTGCAATGTGCTCAACACGAGGTGGCCCGTCAGGGCGGCCTGCACGGCAATCTCCGCCGTCTCGGCGTCGCGCATTTCCCCCACCAAAATGACATCGGGATCATGACGCAGGATGGCCCGCAACGCATTGGCAAATCCGAACCCCGCTTTCGCATTGACCGGCAGTTGCACGACGCCGTCCAGCCGGTACTCGACGGGATCTTCCACCGTCACGACTTTCACGCCCTCCGTGCTGCGCGCGGCGAGCGCCGCATAGAGCGTCGTGCTCTTCCCGGAGCCGGTGGGTCCGGTCACCAGCAGCAATCCCGTGGTGCGCGCCACGAGAGACATCCACGCCTGCTGCACCTCCGGCGTGATGCCCAGATCGGTCAGGGAGCGGCTTCGCGCCCCCCCGCTATCCAGCAACCGGAGGACGAGACTCTCCCCATGCAGCGCCGGCAAGGTCGACACGCGAACATCGATGTCCCGATCATCGATACGCACGCGCGCGCGTCCGTCCTGCGGCAATCGGCGCTCAGCGATATCGAGACCGGCCATGACCTTCAGTCGTGACAGCACGCCGGATTGAAACGCGGGGCCGAGCTGCTGGACATCGTGCAACACGCCGTCGCGGCGCATGCGCACCCGCAGACCGCTGGCCGTCGATTCGAAATGCACATCACTGGCGCCGGTGCGTGCCGCCTCGGCAAGGAGTGCGTTCACCACCTGGATCACCGGTTCCCGACTGGCCAAGGCGCGCAAATCGTCCAGCGATTCCGTGTGATCGCCCTGCAGGGAGGCGCCCGGCGCGCCGGATGCCTGTGGCGTGCGCGGCGTCGCGGCCAGCGCGGCGCGAATCTCCGCCGCGGGGTAGGCATGAACCTCCACGCGGGCCTGCAGCGCACGGGACAGGACATCGGCCAGCACCGGCGCGATCGTGCTCTCGGCCGCGACCACGGCTACGCCGTCGATGTTCGACAGCGGCAGAATCGCGTGTTCCTCCAACCAGCGCGCCGGAAACCGCATGGCCAGCGCCGACGCAGCGGCGTCGCGCAGTCTGCGGGCGTCGCGCTCGGGCGCTGCCGTCACCCCCGCCGTGGGATCGTCCGCCATCACTGCGGTCGGTTGCCGCTCGTCGCGGGGTCGGGTGGCTTGCGGGTCACCGGCGTGCCATCCAGCGCGCCGGGCGAACGCCCTTCCATGCTCTTGCGCACGCGCTCACGAATGGCGTCGGCATCGGCGTCGGTGCGCACGATGTATGGCGTCACAAAGATC
>JADKJT010000010.1 GCA_016720905.1 Gemmatimonadaceae bacterium
CATCACGCAGCAGATCCCATTTCACACGATACTCACTGCTCTCCTGTCTGCCGCGTCCCTGATACCAGTAATAGACCAATGCGCGAACGCCCTGGTTGGACAGGATGACGCGATTGGTCTTGCCACCGGCGGCTGCGCCCGGCAATGGTACTTGCGCGCTGGTGAGTATCTCCCAGCCCGCTCCCGGCATGCAGTTTTTCGGGGAGTGAATCGTCTTCCCCTGTACCTGTCGATCATAGTAACCGACATACACGCTGAATGCCGGCACCGAGTCGCTGCGGAATTCCCGCATGACGTAGTGCGACATCCCCGCAACCCGTTGCTCCGCGGTGTCGATCACCACATCATGGCCCACGTAACCGAGCATGATGTTGGGGATGCTGGAGATTGGCTGGACGGGTGGCACGATGTGCTGCGCGCGCATACCGGACACCAGCAGCACGCCAAGGCCAAGCACCATGGCGGGAACAAATGAAGCGGTGCGGTTCACGATCCTGCCTCCTGACCGTGTGTGTGTGTGCGTGGGAAGAGACGTTCCAGGCTACTCAGCGCCCAGGCCAGCATTGCGGTTACAACGAACGCGCCTCCGAACATCACCATGCCTTCGCTGGTATGCATGAAGCCCTGCCCCATCTCCGGACTGACGTAGAGCACCAGGAATCCGGTCAAAAATACGCGGACTCCGTTAATCAGGATCGCAACGGGAATCGTGAGCGCAACCAGCACCATGCGGAGGGGCCAGGTGCGCAGAAACAGCGCACCCATCAACACGCCGAGACTCAAGAGCGCCGTGAGTGATCGAAGCCCGCTGCATGCCTCCGCGACGAACAACTCCTGTCCAGGCACGCGAATCACGTTGCCGGACAGCCTGACGGAATGCGCTCCACCACAACAATCCGGCGCCGATTTCCGAGGCCATGAACTGCAACGGCAAGGCCACCGAGGTTAGTATCACTTCCGGAATAGGGACAGACAAAATCACCAGGGAGAATGGCAGCCACCAATGCAGGAGCTGGCGAAATCCCGCATGCCAGACGACAGGCGCTCCAATGGCGAGTATCATCGAACAACGCATGACAAACAGTTCGGCAGCGAGTTCCGCGGCATACCGGAACACGACCGCGCCAATCAGCATCAGGAGGCCCAGCACATGCTGCGGGCGAGCGTGCTGATGGAGACCTGCGCGAAACGCCAACCAGAGCGACAGGGGGCGCCAGCAGCAGTCCAGTCCACGCCCTGAATTGGGATCGTTCCACCATGCGTCGGCCAGCAACTGCGCGGGTTTTTCGCGAACAGCAGCACAAAGGCAATCGCCGTGAGGGCCCGTGGGCAACGAGCGCCAACGGGGCTGCGAGCGAATGCCGAGGATTCCGCCCTTGGTTGGCATCGCCAAAGAAAGTGGGAGCAGTCGCGGAGCTATTCAGGTTTGAGGTCAGCGCACCGGCGCGCGTCGAATCGCGCGACGAGGTGCCGATTCCAATGATCGCCGCGGCCAGCCGCATGGAAGACGACCGGCGACGGGGTACTGTCACTGTCCCGGTATTGAAGCGAACACTGTCGAGCGCGGTTTACCACTGGGTTCCCATCCCGAAATATCGGCTTTCCGGGCGCCAGAAGTACCAGCCACTGACGCTGGCCCCGGGGGGTCATGGCGAAGCTCTCCGTCAACCGCATCCCAGCGCGGTCAACGGCCTGAGTCAACTCAAAGAGCGGGCCCTTGGCTGTGTGGTCTGGACAGGCCGGATACCCCGGGGCAGGGCGAATGCCCTGATAACGTTGCTTTATGAGGTCGAGGTTGGCCAGCGCCTCGTCGGCTGCGTACCCCCAGAACTCGCGCCTGACCCGCTCGTGAAGCCGTTCCGCGAACGCTTCGGCCAGACGATCGGCCAAAGCCTTGGCGATAATCGACCCGTAGTCATCATGATCGGCTTCGAACTCGGCGACGAGTGATTCCAGGCCGTGCCCGGCGGTCACCGCGAAGGCGCCCGCATAGTCAGAATCCGCGCCGTCCGGCGCTACGAAGTCCGCCAAGACGGTAGTTAGGCCGACCGGTACCGCGCTTGTCCATCAGTTGTCTCGGCATGTCCAGCCGGGCCACGACCTTCGTGCGCGAGCTATCGGCGTACAGCTCCAGTGTTTCATTGATGGCGTTCGCCGGCCAGAAGCCGAAGGCGGCACGGGCTTCCAGTCGATCGTCCTTGACGATCCTCGCCAGCAATGCCCGCGCATCGGCAAACAGCGACCGCGCCGTTTCACTTCCTGATGGTCCCCGGAGGATGGCCGGATAGTGCCCCGTCGGTTCCCATGTCTGAAAGAACGAGTCCAGTCTATCCGTTCGACGAGTTCCGCGAGCGGATACTGGGTCAGCGATCTCGGGCCCGTGAATGTTGGTACCGGCACAGGAACGTTCAGGTCGATCGTCGCCCGATTCGTGCGTGCCTCTTCAACTGAGATCAGTCGCTGATTGGCGCCGCGAGCGGCCCGCGCTACGCGAATTCCCTCGCATCCGGTTCCGGACATCCGCTGCGAACAATGACTTTCGCTCGTCGCTGAGCAAGGCGCTCGTCACGCCAACAGCGCGCGAGGCATCAAGCGCATGCACCACCGGACCGGCGTAGCTCGGTTCGATCTTGATCGCCGTGTGCGTCTTGCTGGTCGTCGCTCCACCGATCAGCAGGGAAGAGTGAAACCCTGTCCTTTCCATCTCGCTGGCCACAAATGTCATCTCTTCCAACGAGGGGGAGTAATCAGGCCCGATAGACCGATAACATCAGCGTGTACCTCCCGCGCCGTGTCCAGGATCCTTGCGCATGGCACCATGACCCCCATGTCCACGACTTCATAGCCGTTGGACATTGCAAGTACCCGCCTACAATGTTCTTGCCGATATCGTGCACATCCCCCTTGACCGTCGCCATGAGGACTCGGCCAGCGCTCCTGGATGAGGCGGTCTCCGAGGAGCCTCCGATGAACGGAATCAGGTGCGCGACGGCTTTCTTCATTACCGGGCGCTCTTGACCACCTGAGGCAGGAAGAGCTTACCCGCGCCGAATAGATCTCCGACGACGTTCATGCCGCGCATGAGCGGCCCTCATCTCATCGATCGGATGCGATGCGGATTGCCGCGCTTCCTCGGCATCCTCCACGACCCACGTGTCAATACCATGCACCAGTGCGTGGGACAGCCGGTCCTCGACCGGTAGGTCGCGCCACGCCAGATCCGTGGCCGCCTTCGCCGCGCGGCCTTGGGCCGAATCGGCGACGTCCAGTAATCGTTCAGTGGCGTCGGGACGTCGTGCGAGCACAACGTCCTCGACGCGCTCGCGCAGGTCGGAAGGAATGTCCTCGTAGGGAAGCAGCTGCCCGGCGTTCACGATACCCATGTCCATGCCGGCGCTGATGGCGTGGTACAGGAAGATGATGCATCGCCCCGCGCAGCGTTGACTGCCGAAACGAGAACGACATGTTGCTGACACCGCCTGAAACTTTGGCGCGGCAGCGTGCGCTTGATCTCGCGCGTCGCGTCGAAGTACGCCTTCGCGTACTCAGCATGCTCCTCGATGCTGGTGCCGATGGCGAAGATGTTCGGATCGAAGATGATATCCTGTGGCGGAAAGCCCACCTCCCCCGTGAGCAGCGCGTAGGCGCGCGCGCAGATCTCCACCTTACGTGCACTGCTGTCCGCCTGTCCTTGCTCGTCGAACGCCATCACAATCACGGCGGCGCCATACCGGCGCACCAGTCGCGCCTGACGCAGAAACCCGACTCCCCTCGCCCGAGGAAATGGAATTCACAACGCCCTTGCCCTGCTCAAACGAGGCCGACTCGATCACCGTCCATGCTGGAGTCGACCAGCGATGGTATCGCGAAATGTCGGGCCGGACGCGATCAGGTTGGAGGAACGTGACTCATGGCCGTCTGGGGAATCCAACATGCCTTCATCCATGTTCCCATCAATGATCTGCGCCGCCACCTCTGGCATCGCGCCACGACCAACGCGTCGCTGTAATTGCCCTCCAACACGAGTTTCGCAAACTTTGCCGAACCGGTCACGTTGGTCCGTTCGCCAACATTGACGAAGTTCGTGTCGGGGCCGATCGTCATCGGCTCCAGCCCAGACAGCCGGAGCAGCGGCTCAATAGTGGGAATCGCCCGAGGTGCCACACCTTGCACCGCATCGACAATCGCGCGGATGTGTTCCGGCGTGGTGCCGCAGCAACCACCGACAATGTTCAGCAAGCCGCTGGTCGCCCACTCATGAAGTTGCCCGCCCATCGTCTCCGGCGACTCTTCGTATTCACCAAAGGCATTGGGCAGGCCGGCGTTGGGGTGGGCGCTTACCCGTGTATCCGCAATCCGGGCGAGTTCCCGCACGTGCGCCCCGCAACTGCGTCGCGCCCAGTGCGCAGTTAAGCCAATAAAGCGGTACGCGTGGGCCAATGACGTCCAGAACGCCTCGGCCGTCTGTCCGGAAAGCGTTCGACCGCGTCGGTGATCGTGCCGGATCATCACGGGGACACGAACTCCGTGATCCTCGAAGTACTGTTCGATGGCGAACAGTGCCGCCCTGCATTGAGCGTGTCGAAGATCGTTTCACGACGAGCAACAGGTCGGCCCCCGCCGTCAGCAAGCCATTGATGGACGTGGTGTGGCAGACACCAGTTCGTCAAGTTGACGTTTCGGGCACCAGGATTCTCGACCTCGGTGACAACGACGCCGTGCGATTGGTGGGACCAAGCACGCCCGCCACAAAGCGGGACGTGTCGGCTCGTTGGCGCCAACTCGTCCCGCGATGCCCCGAGCCAGCGCGGCAGCGGCGGCATTGAGTTCGTACACCAACTCCTGCATGCCGTAGTCCGCCATGGAAACGGCGTTCGCATCAAAGGTGTTGGTCTCGAGGATGTCCGCACCGGCCTCCAGATACTGGCCGTGAATGGCGCCGACGATCTCTCGGTTGGGTTATCGACAGGAGGTCGTTGTTCCCTTTGAGGTCTGAGGGCCAATCCGCAAATCGGGCTCCGCGATACTCCGCCTCCCCCAGCCGGTAGGTCTGGAGCATGGTCCCCATTGCGCCATCGATCACCAGGATACGATCAGCAAGGAGATCAGGCAGCATCGAGATTCGGGACGCGCGGTTCAGTCTGGTCGTCATCGGGAGTTACCTTTGTCTTGAGATTCCACGAACAAGCTATTCATGACGACCGCCGACACGAAACCGACACTTCAGGACGCGTCCGACGAACGAGCCGAGACGCCGCGTTGCGCCGACTCCTCGACGCCGAACAGGTGGTACTGTTCGACGGCGCAATGGGAACGATGCTTTATGCGCGCGGAGTATTCATCAACCAGTGTTACGACGAACTCGTCTTACGATCGCCCGATCTCGTGCGCGAGATTCATGAGGCATACGTGAAAGCTGGGGCGGATGTGCTGGAAACGAACACCTTTGGAGCGAATCGGACCAAACTGGCGCAGTACGGACTTGACGGGCATGTGGTATCCATCAAAGCTCGTGAGGCAGCCGGGCCCAATCGGCTGGTGGCGGGGGCGGTCGGCCCGCTGGGCGTTCGATTGGAGCCCTACGGCGCGACCAGCCGAGAGGAGGCTCGAGAGATATTTCGCGAGCAGATGGAGGCACTGCGCCTCGGCAGTGTTGACTGTTTCCTGCTGGAGACCTTCTCCGATCTCGAGGAGCTGGAGCAGGCGATCTTGGCGGCACGGGACGTCGACGGGAGCGTGCCAATCATCGCCTCAAGCGACAGTGGGCCTGACCTGCGCACCGCGTACGGAGCCACCCGAAGACATCGCGCGCGCGCTTGACTGATGGGGGTCGATGTCATCGGATTGAATTGTTCCGTCAGGCCACAGACTATTCCTGAGGCCATCGAACGAATGTCGGCTGTCACCACCCGCAAGCTGTCGGCACAGCCCAATGCGGGCATGCCACGCGACGTGGGCGGGCGCTCGATGTACATGGCAAGTCCAGAGTATATGGGCACCTATGCGCGACACCTCGTGCAAGCCGGCGCCAAGATCGTCGGTGGCTGCTGCGGGACCACGCCGGAGCACATCCGGGCCATGATGGAAGGGATCCGACCGCTGTCGCCCAGATCGCACCAACGAGTTGTGGAGTCCTGGACCTCATCCACTGCGACGACCGCTGAACCGCAGGGTCGACAGACGATGCCGCTGGAACAACGCTCTCGCTTCGGTGCGAAGCTGGCCAGTGGTCGTTTTGTCACCTCGGTCGAGATTGTACCCCGCGGGGAGTGGATACCGCCAAACTGGCGCTCGATGCGACCGCACTCGCCAGGGCTGGCGTGGACGCCATAACGTTCCCGATGGACCGCGCGCGCAGAGTCGGATAGGCGCAATCGCCACTAGCCTGATTATCGAGCGTCATGGTATCAAGCCGTGACGCACTATTGTTGTCGCGACCGGAACCTGTTGGGCATGTTGAGTGATTTGCTTGGCGCGTCGGCGCTGGGACTTCGCAATATGCTCCTCATCACGGGCGACCCCCGAAGATGGGGCCCTATCCTGACGCCACCGCCGTATTCGATATCGATGCCATCGGCCTGACCAACCTCGTGGCGATGCTGAACAGGGGACTGGATCCTGGTGGGAACCCGATCGGCGAGCCCACGCAATTTGTCATCGGGGTTGGCGTGAATCCCGCCGCGATTGACCTGGCGCATGAGTTGAAGCGATTTCTCTGGAAAGTGGAAGCCGGAGCGGAGTACGCCATCACGCAACCGGTATTCGATCCGGAACAGCTGGACGTGTTTCTCAGGTCCATTACCGACATTCGAATCCCGATCGTGGCCGGAATCTGGCCGCTGGTTTCCAGCGCGGAACGCGGAATTTCTTGCCAACGAGGTCCCTGGCGTCACCGTACCCGACGCCATCCTTCACCGCATGCGCCGCGCGTCGGAAAAGAGCAAAGAGCATGCGTTGCAGGAAGGTCTCAGCATTGCCCGCGAGATGCTGGAACGCGTGCGCGACAGCGTGCAAGGCGTGCAAGTGAGCGCGCCATTCGGTCGCGTCGAGTTGGCGCTGGAAGTGTTCGGGGACTCCGGTTCGGATCGCGTCCCGAAGACTCTCTGAGCCACCACATTCACTGGAGCAGCGTCGACTCGACGAAGCTGGTGGTAGATGAACACCGGGAATTTGAAAAATGTCGGTCCGACCGAGTGTTCCCCAAGCCGGAGCGGAGTTCTTCTGATAGTACCGTCGGAGCCGCGCCTCCGGACTGGTAAATGGTGTCACCGACAAATCCGGGAAGGCGCGGTAGCCGCTCCATCGATACACCCAGCTGTTGATCAGTGCGCGCACACCGTACACCCGGTGCTTCCAGTCGTCTCCGGCTACTAAGTAGCGTAGGAAATAGCCGGCCCCATGATAGGACACCAGGCGACGCCGCCGGGTTTGAGCACGCGGGCCCATTCGGCGATCGCGCGGGCCTCGTCGGTATAGGGCACCACCACCTTGCAGATCAGCCCATCGAATTGCGCCGCGGGAAACGGCAGGTTTTCGGCCAGGGACTGCGTCGCGTTGAAACCACGCGCCTTGGCCTGATCGACAAGCGCGAACGAGTAGTCGACGCCTGTCACCTCGCATCCGCGATCGAGGAGGGCTTGCATCTGCTCGCCTTCGCCAAATCCCACATCAAGCACACGCATACCGCGCGCGAAGCGATCAAATGTAAAACGCCGGTTATGAAATCGATCCCAGAACGTCATGAAGGCAGTCCGTGGTGAATATCCGACAGGTGAACGACTATCAATGCCGCTTCCAGACGCCCCAACGACCGTGGAATCCATTCGCGACCGCGCGAAACGTGGCAAGCTGCAACGACAGCATCCAGCTGAGAGTGGTTCCGACGCGCTGCCGCAGCGGAGCCACGATAAGGACGAGTGTCAGAACAAGACCAACCACCGTTGCAACGGCGACCGGGAATCGCATTGCCGTCTGCGCCGCGGGCTGTAGACCGGCGGCCATCGCGATCACCAGCAGGACGGGCGTGGCCAATCGCGCGAGCTTATGCAGTACAAACTGCACGACTATCGGATTGCGTACGCTCACTACCTTTGGGAGCAGACGAAGCAACTGCAGCACACCCGTCAACGTGCGTTCCTTGCGAACGCTTTCCGCCTCGGCATTGAAGACGCGCGCTCGTCGGTAGCCACGGCTGCGGGGGTGAAGCCAACACGATGGCCAGCAAGCACCAGCGCCATGGGCACGTAGACATCATCTAGGAGCGTGCCACTTGGTACAACCGGCCAAGACGAGCGGCGCGTCGCATAGACTGCACCGGTGACTCCAATACTCGAATGAATGATGGCTTCGTGGTACCGAAGCCACTTCTCCCCGGCCCAGTAAAGGTACATGGGTGAGAACCGGCTGCCGACATCACCGTATCCGCCATAATCAATACATCGCCGGTTTGCCGCCCGGACTCCCGCATTTCAGCGCACCGGCCTTGCCTTCCGGCTCATCACCTGCCACGACGCGCACGCGAGCATCCCTGTTGTCGAATGCGGGCGAACCCTGCAACGGCGCCCCTGAATCCACGGCAACAATGACTTCCAAGAGCTCGGCCGGGTGCTCAGTGTCCAGCGCATTGGCTACTCGCGCAGCGATCGCCGATTGCGTATCGCGGGTGGCTATCACGAGGCTCACTCGTCGGTGGCGTGATCGCACGTAGTCCGGTTGAAGCGGGCGCCGGACCACCAAGGACACGAGTCCTATCGCAAGCGGATAGCCGATCCAGATGAACAGGATCGATGCAACCGCTCCGACCGCAATGGTTGCCGAAATCGTCACACTGTGAAGACTACTGGACCCGCACCACCGCAACCCGCAAACTGCTCGGCGGCACACTTGCCCCGCCTTCGCCGCGCAGCTCCAGCAGCTGGCTCCCCGTCTGGGCGCCTTCGAAGCTGAAATAGCTGCTGCTGAACGCCCGCAGTTTGGCCACCGGCAAGGTGAACGACCCGAACGTCATAGCGCGCGCGCGCAGCGGGCTGGCCACGAACGATCCGGGATACGTGGCCGCCAGTCCGGCAAAGACATCGGCCACGTTCCAGCTGGGGAAGGTCAGTTGCCGGCGCGCCGGCACGAAGTCCGCGAGATCATCCACCGCGTTGGCCAATGCCCAGTCCGCCAGCATCTCGCCCGCCGGGCGTCCGGTGCGCTGCGCCAGATTGCTCAGTCCCGTGAGCTGTCCGCCGCGCACGATATCCTTGATCCACGTGGCTTCATTGCCGGCATACTGGTCGGCGGCCCAACGCACCAACGACCAGCCGCTGGCGTAGAAGGTGAAGTCGCCATTGGCGGCCGCGCCAATCGGGGTCAATGTATCCACGCCACGCATGTACTGGTGCAGCACGGAGAAGTGCTTCCACATCATCAGCGGCCGGTCGTCGCACTGGTACACTTCGCACCGCACGGTGGTCTGATACCCGACGTTGCCCTTCCAGGCGCCGCCGTCGGCGAACGTGCGTGAATACAGCTCTTCGGCGACCCGCCCCAGGCTTTCTTCCAGCCAGGACTCTTCAAACGGCGTCCCATTCACAAAGCGAATGGCGAAAGAGGCCAGGTGCTTGCTCTCGTGCATCACCGTGCCGCGCAGCGATCGCCGCCATTCCGTCGGGGATTCGGCGGCGTTGGCCACGCGCGCGTAGAACACGTCGTCCTCGTTGCTGGCCGCAAACGTGCCTTTGGGATAGGAGTTGCACGCCGACACGGATCCCGCGACCCCCGGCAGCGAGTCGGTCACATACCGGGTGAACAGCATGGTCACTCGACCGTCACCGCCCATGGTGGCGTTCATCGCCAATGGGTCGCCGACCTGGTCCACCATGAGCGGATACTGCACGCGGTCGTACTCGTCGCCAATCAGGGCATACTGCTCATCCATCGTGCCCGCACGGGGCGCGGCGAGGTCTTCCAGTACCACCGACTTCGCGCCCGCATAGACCACGCGCGCCCGGATATCACGGCCGGCGGTGCAGCTTCCGTACAACGCCTTCATCGTCACGGTGTCGCCCAGTGACATCGGCGCGCGGGTGGACGCCATCGCGGACGCGACACCGGCGGATTTCATTCGTGATAACGCACGCCAGGTCGGCGCGGGCGAACAGAAACGCGCATTGATGACGCGCTGAGCATAGAGATAGTCATCGTGCCGGGCCTCGGCCTTCTCATCGCTCGCCATCTGCGCCAGAGCGGCGGACATGCGCGCATTCGTGCCCGTCGACGACGGGGTGAGCGACGCCATCTGCACAGACGATCTGGGCGTCGCGGCGTGGCCGGCCAATGCCCCGGCCCCTGCGCCACGCAACTCGAAGCCGGATGTGGCCGCGGCGGTCACACTCGTATTGATCACGGCCACCACGTACTTCGCGTTCACGGTATTCGCTGGCGCGACCAATTCGGTGCAGCGCACCTGATCGACGTCGAGGATGTTGGCCGACTCGCCCTTGGCGAGTGCAATGCGGGTGGCCGTCCGAAACGGCGTCGCGAGTTGACCGCTTGCCGCCGCAATGGTGACCTTGACCGGTTGGGCGGCGGTGGCCATGCAGCCATACGTCGTTGGCAACAGGGCCTCGATGCGCGACGCGGACACGCGGATGACCGTGGCCTTCACGCCGGCCACGGTGAGATCCACCGCGTCGGCGGCCAGCGCGAAGCCGGTGCCTTCAACCGTGATCGACGCACCCGGCACCAACGTATCTGGAGAGACGCGGGTCACCACCGGCACGGCGGGATCAACCAACACCGTCAACCGTGACGACGCGGTGTCAACAATCGCCCTGATGAATGCGGTGCCGCGCCCGCGCGCGATAAACTGTCCAGCCGACGCCACCACCGCGTCGCTGCCGCCTTCCAGCGTCAGCGTCGGCACGACCCCGACCGTATTACCGTACTTGTCCGCGACAGTGGTCGCGAAGTGAATCGTGTCCCCCAGAAGCGTGACACGAACCAGATCGGTGGAAAGGCGAACTATGGCCGCACGGTCGGCCACCGCATTGGCACCAAATATCACCGGTGCCAAGCCGGCCACGTTGGCGGTGAGACTCTGCAGTCCCGCCAGGGTGCCCAGCGTCCAGCGCACCGATGCGACGCCGTTGCCGTCGGTGGTTGTTTCTGCCGAGCTGACTCTGCCGCCATCGCTGGCCATCCAGAGGACCTTGGCACCGCCCAGAGGGCGACCATCCGAGCCGGTGACCGCGAGCCGTACCGGTGCATCCAGCGTGCTGCCGACGGTTGCCGTACCGGCGATTTGACCGACGGGCGTTGAATTGGTGGGAGAAATCGGCGCTACGGCGTCAGAACCGCTGCACGCCTGCAACAGCGCCACACCGCATGCCATCACGCCAGCGGCACGCGTCGCTCGGCCGAATCGGCGGGCAACGCTGTAACTGTTGGAGTTGAAGGCGATACGGGGCATAGTGGGCTGCGTCACGTAGGTGGTAGAATCCTGCACACATCTACAGATGCCGCAAGGGGCGTGCCGAACTCATCCATATCCGGTACCGAAAACGGCCCGGCGATTGGTGTTACCTTCGGTAGGGTCTTCCCTGCTTCGCCTTCAGGTTCCCCAACCGTCCGCCCGATGACCAGCAGCGTCGAGAATTCGCGTTCCCCGCTCACCATTCTTTCCGAGGAAGAGGAGCTTTTTCGCGCTGCCGTGCACGAATTGGCGGAGTCCGTTGTGCGACCGCGGGTTCGCGATATGGAGGAGGCCGGAAAGCTTGACCCGGCCGTGACGGCGAAGTTTGTCGAGCTGGGTCTGATGGGGATCGAGGTTCCTGAACAGTTCGGCGGCGCCGACGGCACGTTGATGATGGTGACGCTGGCAGTGGAAGCGCTCAGCACGGTCGATGCGGCGGCGGCCATTCAAGTCGATGTGCAGAACACGCTCGTCAACTATCCGATCAATCGGTACGGCACCGCCGAGCAGCATGCGCGGTTGTTGACCCGGTTGACCAGCGGCACGATTGGCGCCTACGCGTTGTCGGAGCCCGGAAGCGGATCGGATGCGTTTGCATTGGCGACGCGTGCCGAACGAGTGGATGGCGGATGGTCGTTGAGTGGCGCGAAGGCGTGGATCACCAACGGCGGCGAGGCCGACATTTTCGTGGTGTTCGCCAATGCCAACCCCGATGTGGGATACAAGGGGGATCACGACCTTCATCGTGGAACGCGGCATGCCGGGTTTCTCCGTGGGCCGCAAGGAAGAGAAACTGGGGATTCGCGCGTCGAGCGACGGCCCTGCACTTCGACAATTGCGTGGTGCCTGATGCGAACGTCGTTGGCGCGGTCGGCACCGGCTACAAGATCGCCATCGAGACGTTGAACGAAGGACGCATCGGTATCGGCGCGCAGATGATTGGCGTGGCGCAAGGCGCACTGGACGTCACGGTGGCGCACCTGAAAGAGCGCAAACAGTTCGGCAAGTCGCTGGCCGACTTTCAGGGCATCCAGTTTCAGGTGGCGCAAGCAGCAACCGAACCCGGCGGCGCGACTGATGGTGGCAACGCGGCGCGCCCCAGGACGCCGGCCGCTGACATCGCGCGTCAGGGGCGCGATGGCAGGTTGTATGCGTCAATGTGCGGAACGCGTCACGTCGCTGTGCGTGGAACTGTTTGGCGGCTACGGCTACACGCGCGATTATCCGGTGGAGAAGTTCTACCGGGATGCGAAGATCGGCACGATTTACGAAGGCACCAGCAACATGCAGCTGCAGACGATTGCCAAGGCGGTGCTGAAGTAAACCGGCAGTCGTGAACGGGAAGCATTTGAAACCGCCTCGGGGAGTACTCCGTATGAAGCGCGCGACGGTGCCTGATCGCGTGGTCGGTTTGCCCCTGGCGGTTGCGCCTATCGCCCTCGCGACGCTGCTGCCGGCGCGCGGAAATGCCTTCAGCCTCGCTGCCGTGTGGTGCCTGACGTGCCGCCCCATCTGGCTGGCGGACGCGATCAGCAACGTGATCCTGTTCTTGCCACTGGGGGTGGTGCTGGGCGCGCTGGGCATGCGCACGTCGCGCGCGTTGCTGACCGGGGCTGTCGTTTCGCTGGGCATCGAGCTCCTGCAACTGTCGGGATTTCCATCGGGCCGAAGCGCAGCGCCGATTGGGTCACCAACAGTGCGGGCGTCTTTCTGGGAGCCGGGCGGTGCATCAACGCGCATGGCTGATGCACCCTTCGCCGCGGGCGGCACGTGGTTCTGTTCGCGGGTTGGACCGTGGCCATTGTCGCGATGGTGGGCCATCGACTGGGCGCTCGGCCCCTCGCAGTGCGTGCCATCGCGTCCGGTCCGGTCGCGCTGAGTCCTCTACCCTTCACCCCCGGATACGGTTGGTTCGCCGGCTTCGCCGAGGGCCCCTCGGTGAACGGTGTGTCACTCGCCCATGGAGGCACCGGTCCCGTTATCGCGTTACGCCACGCGGACGCGTACGCGCGGCGGTCAGCGTGCGTGGCCGTGATGGTCGTGACGACGTCGTCCCGATCGTTTTCGTGCATGCCCGTGGTGATACGGTGGCATTCCTGTTGCTGGCGCAGCGCGGCCGAAGCGCGGTATTGGGCACGACACGGAATAGCTGGCGCGCGGGTCTGCTGTCACCGACGGTCGCGTTGCCCGACGTGTTTGCTCCCGCCGCGCGCGCGCCCGATGCCGTGGTGACGCTGACCGCCACCGTGACCCACAACGCGCTGGACCTGACCCACGCGAACGCGACGGGTCCGTCCGGGCGACACGACCGCTTCTGTCGCCGCTCCTCGGGTGGTCGCTGGTGCAGTCGGTGGTCCGTTGCGGACTCCCATGGTGCCAATGATGACCGCGTTGTGGATTCTGGTGTGGATGATTCCGTGGGGTTATTGGCTGTTCAGAACGACGAGGGCGCCACATCGCTAAGTTCCGATTGTCCCTAACGCCTCCGTCCCCATGACACTTCACGCCGTTTCATCCGAGTTCAGCGTGACCACTGGCGCCGGGCATGCTGGACCCGAGTCGGCGAAGTCTCGGTCGCGCTCGCGAAGGCCCAACTCGCGGTGAATCGCGCGCGGGCCGCCCAGCCGGCGTGAGCGGCGTTGGGCGAAAGGGCGAGCCGCTGTCATCGAGCGATTCCGGCAGTTGGTACGCCGATCGGGCGGTCATTGGCTGCACGATTACCGAGGAATCGGGCAAGCCGCTGCCGGAGAGCTATGTCGCCGATGTGGCGATGGCGTTGGAAGGCGCGCGATTCCTGTCCCGCATTGCCGAAGCGAGCCGTTGGCCACGCGCACGGTACGTTCCCAAACGACGGCGGCATGGCGCAAGACCATCATCACGCACCACGAACCGTCCGCGTGGTCGCGGTGGTGAGCCCCTGGAACTACCCGTTCTTCTTCCCCGCAATGCACGCGATGACGGCGCTGGTGGCCGGCAACGCCGTCGCTCAAGCCCGAGCACACGCCACGTTGTATCGACCACATTGCGCGCCTGTTGCAGGCCGCCGGGGTTCCGGCCGATGTGTTGCTCGTGCCGCTCGGCGACGGTCGGATGGGTGCGGGATTGGTCAACGCGAGCGTCGACAAGGTGTTCTTTACCGGGAGCGAGCGCACCCGGACGATCAATCGCGGTCTCGTGTGCCCCGCGGTTCGTGCCCGTGTCGCTGAGAACTGGGCGGCAGTGACGCGGCCATTGTGCTGGAAGACGCCGATATCGCCCACACGGCCAGCGGCATCCCTGGGCGCGATTCCCAACGCCGGGCAGACCTGCGTGGCCGCGAAGCGTGATCGCCGTGGGGCGCGCCTACGACGCGCTGCCGCCGCATCTGCGCGCGGTGTGGCGGGACCGACCATCACCGGCGACACCGTCTCCCCTCGGTTTCGTCGCCGGCCGACATGGGTCCCATCATCTCGGCGCCACAGCGGGCGTTGATCATGGAGCAACTGCAGGAAGCGGTGGCGCAGGGTGCCCGCGTGGTGGCGCAACAGGAACCGCATCTGGTGCCGGCCCCCGCTGCGGACTCGACGGACCGCATGAGTGATCGACAGGTTCCCGCCGTGGTGCTGGCCGGTGTCACGACCGCCATGCGCGTCTGGCAGGAGGAAACGTTCGGTCCGGTCCTCGCGGTCACATGCGCGCGCGACCGAGGCAGACGCCATCGCGTTGGCCGAAAGTGGCACGCGTTACGGGGCTGAGCGCGTCCCGGTGTGGACGGGCGACCGCGCCCGGGGTGCGCGAATTGCCGCGCAACTCCACACGGGGCACCGTGGCCACCAACGACGCGGTGATCACCGCCGCTGGCCTGCTGGAAATCCGCACGCGGCGCCAAGGCGAGCGGTGTTGGTCGCATTCACGGGGTCGAAGGGGTTAATGGAGTGCGTGCGCACCCCACACGGTCGTCGACGACGCGTTCGCCCACGTGCGACAGCCTGGTGGTTTGGCTATGGGCCGGACAGCACGGCACGGCTCGACGCCTACCTGCGTGTGTCGCATGGGACGTTCTGGTGGTCCCGGCTCACGGGCTTACCGGGGACGATTCGCATGCTGTTGAGACCCGAACGTCCGCAGGGGTATTTTCCAGCATGTTCGGATCTGTCATCAGCGTCTTCGACGTCATTCTGGCCGCGTTGCGTCCCCGCGGTCTTCGCCGCCGGCGTACTGACCGCCGTCGCCGCCACTCGCGTCGTATGGCGTCCGTACGCGGAAGATTCCGCCGTTCTCCGCCTTGGCACGGTTCATCCGTGAACGGATCGATCCCCTGGTTGATCGCGCCAATGGAGCGTCGTCTGCTGCGCGCCGGTGGCACGCCGTACGCTGCGCCGTGGTGGACACTGGCCGCGGTGATTGCTCGGCGGTCCCTGCTGATTCCGGTGTCGGATTCCTGCGCGACCAACTGGCCATGTTGGCGGTAAGGGGCGCCACAGTCCCGGATGATTCTCTTTGTGTTGGTGCGCTGGACGTTCGGCCCGCTGCAGGGGCGTTGTTTGCGCGGGTGATTTCTGAGTTGGGTGGGCGGCTCGCCGTACTCTAAGTGGTGGCGATGGTCGCACGTGATCACGGAACCCATTTCTCGCCCCACTGCGGGAGTCATTCCGGACGTCGGCATGTTCGACATCACGATCATTGTCGCGTATTTCGGCTGCAACTGCTCGAGTCGGGTGATCTTGCGCGCGCCTCCAGATCCGTCCCAACGCGCCTTGACATATATCGCTGAGGTGGAGCGGTGAGGCCAGAGGGTGAGCAGAAGAAGCGTCAAGCGTGCGAGGGGTGAGTCGGTGAGGGCAGGACTGGGTGCTGCCCTCGTCGGCTGGGCCCACAAGCACCTCGACGGTTCGCTAGCTCACCCCTCCGGCCCCAACTCAACCGCTCGGAACGACGCAATGCCCTCGGAGTTGGATCAGTAAGCGCGATCCCGCGCGATCCTCGTGATCCGGAGTACACAGATGCGAAAGCTCTCCCTGGTGGTTGCGTCCAGCGCCGTGGGAGATGGCGGCGCGCTCATCGTTGGTGCGCAGGACAAAGACCTTGTCGAGACGGCGTTGGCGGCCAGCTTGTTCAAGACCTTCACGCGCACTCACCGACGCCGGACTGGTTGAGACGCTCAAGGTCCGGGCCCGTTCCGGTCCTGATTCCCAACGACGCCGCATTTCGCCAAGCTGCCCAAGGGGCACACTCGACGCGCTGTTCAAGGACAAGAGCGCGCTGCGGGAATATGCTCCCTATCACCTCATCGCGGGTCGCCTCACAGCCGACGACTTCTCGCATCTCTCAACGGCAAGGGACGCAGACGGTGGAGGGGGAGCGCGAGACGCGCATCGGCCGACCGGGCACGCAGTTGACCATCGGGACCGCCAACGTGGTGCGGGCCGACGTCATGGCGAAGAACGGCATCATTCACGTCATCGACACGGTGCTGATTCCGCCGGGTCGCTGAGATCGGACCGTCGCGTCGGACCATGTAACAAAGCGCATCGAGAACGACTCCGCTGGACACCGTGCATCCAACCCCGTGCGTTGTGGGAATACGGGTGAGTACGCGATTCACCTTCCAACAACTTCCTGGGAGCCATTTCGATGCGTCGTTCGATTTCGAAGCTGCTGTTTGCCGGTGCCGCCATGATCGCCCTGTCCACGCCGCGCGCGGCGCGGGCTCGAAAGACAAGGACATCGCTGAGACGGCTGCCGCCGCCGGTTCGTTCAAGACCCTGGCGACGGCGTTGACTGCCGCCGGCCTGATCGGAAACGCTCAAGGGCCCGGGTCCATTCACCATGTTTGCCCCGACCGACGACGCGTTTGCGAAGATCCCGAAGGCGCAGCTCGATGCCCTGCTCAAGGACAAGGTCGCGCTCAAGAACGTGCTCCTCTACCATGTACTCTCGGGCAACGTGCCGGCGGCCGAGGCGTTGAAGACTGTGGGCAAGGGCGTGAAGTGACGGTAGAAGGACAGGACGTGAAGATCACCGTGATGGGCGGCAAGCCGATGGTCAACGCGGCGCACATCGTCACCACCGATATCATAGTGGCAAAGAATGGCGTGATCCATTGATCGACGCGGTCATGCCGCCGACGAAGTAATCGCCGACATCGAAAGCGAGGAGTGCAAGCCACCGGGCTTGCCCTCCTCGCTTTCGTGCGCCAGACTTGGGGTCTCCTTCCCCCTTCCATGCGAATCCAATCGGCATTCTTTGGCGCGCTGCTTCTGGCCGCGCCGTCCGTCCTTCGCGCCCAGCGCCCCGCCACGTCGCCGCCGACCTGATTGTCACCAATGCGCGGGTGTATACCGCCGACGAGGCCAGACCCCTCGCGGAGGCGTTCGCGGTGCGTGATGGCCGCGTGGTCTTTGTCGGATCTCGGCAGGAAGCTAATGCGCTGAAGGGGCGCCAACACACGGGTCCTCGACGGCAGCGGGCAAGACCGTCATCCCGGGCATGGTCGATGCGCACGCGCATTTTCGGAGGACTCGCCCCAGACCCTGCGCTCGGCGTCGATCTCGTAGGCACACGCACCTGTGACGACGATTGCCCGCGTCGTCGAGCGCGCCAAGTCCACGCCCAAGGAGCTGGATCCAGGGGACAGGGGCTGGGACCAGAATGCCTGGGCGATACACGGTTTCCGACGCATGAGAAACTGTCCGCGGCCGTACCCGATCATCCGGTGGTCCTCACCGGTGACGGCCACGCGTCGTTGGTCAATGCCAGGCAATGCGCATCGCCGCGCTCACTGCGGCCGTGTAGGATCCGACTGGTGTCAAGTAAGATCCTGCGCGATGCGCAGGGCAACCCGACCGGCGTGCTGCGGACAATGCTGCGATATCGTCGACAGCAAGGGGTGCCCGCCGACCGCCGCCGAAACGCGCACGGCGCCTGGCGGGGGCGATCGGCGTCATGCATCAATGGGGCCTTACAGGCATGTGCATGATGCCTTAAGGCAGTCCCCGCGGGTTGATCGACCTGTATGAACAGATGGCGCAAGCGAAGCGGAACTGAATCTCCGCCCTGCTGTGATGATCGGTGACGACCATGGAAGGCGCTCAAGCATTATCTCGCAAGCGGCCCACGGTCGGCGCTGTACGACGGGAAGCTGTGGGTGCGCGCCACCGAGTTACGCCGACGGCGCGATGGGATCGCGCGGCGTTGCCGAAGTCGTATTCGACGACCCTAACAACACCGGCTTACGTTGAGCGCGCCCGCGCACATCCGCGTACGTCGCGGAATGCCGCGCCTAAAAGCGGCTTTTCAGGTGAACACGCACGCCATCAAGGATCGCGGCAATCGCGTGGTGCCCGATGACGGCGAACAGGCGCTCAGGTCCGCGCCCACGGCGGATCACGCTTTCAAAGCGTCGACGCACGCGCAGATCCCCTCAACTACGACGATATCCCGCGCTTTGCCCAGCCTTCGGGTGATCCCGTCGATGGCAGGCGAGTCACCGCAGACCAGTGACACGTACTGGATCGGTAAGCGCCTCGGTCCGACGCGCGTGCTGGGCGCGTATGCCTGGCGCTCACTGATCAACCCGACGTCGTCGTGCCCCAACGGCAGCGATTTCCCGGTGAACACGTGAATCCGCTCATCCCGTTCCACGCCTCCACTGCGCGTCAGGATGCCAATGACTGCATTCGCTTACGGATGGTTCCCCGAGCAGCGCATGACGCGCGAGGAAGCGCTGGAGCATGACGCTCCGGCCAAACTACGCCGCCTGCAAGAGAAGGAACTTGGCCTGCCTCACACCCGGCAAGCACGCGGACTTTGTGGTGCTGGACCAGGATCACGCGCGTGCTGTATGGAGTTGGTGCTGAAGACCAACGTGATGGCCACGTACATCGGCGGAAAAGAAGTGTATCGGGGCGAAACCGATGACGGCGTGAGGATCGTCTCCTGTTCCCGGCGGCCACCGAGATCGTCGCGTTTCGTGGGGCCACCGAGCATCCGTGGTATCACGCATGCGGGACTATCCGGCAGTGGTCGCGTCGCGAGCCCGCGCTCACCCGAAGCGCCATCGCCCACGGCCACGGCGACATCCGGTTCGACCCGGCCGCGATCGATGCGGCAGTGCGCGCGCTGTCCGGTCAGGGACACGCGCCGTTCACGCTCGACGAGTCGCGCGCATTCGCGCCCGGCATCCGAATCCGCCGCTCACCCAGGCGCTTTGGAGCGCTGCGCCGCATGGGAGACATGTGATCTGCGGGCGGCTGGCATCACGGCTGTGCCGCTCGCCCTCGCGTCGTCAGCGCTTGGCGGCACCACGCTGGACGGACTCCATGCCGATATCCAGACGATTTTCGGCGATTACCGGGCAAAGTGAGTTTATGGCGTCTGCTGGCCGGTTCGCGCGATCGTGCAGCGGGGGCACCGATGTTTCGGCGCCGGCGAAAGCGCCGAGGCCGCGGGCGGCGGTCATCGAGTGGACCTCTTCACCGGTATTTCTCGCGGGACACTGGGGCCCGGAACAAGTCCGACGCGCGGGCGGCGGGGATGTGCTGGGGACGGCGGGTGCTCATGCAGTCCCGGTCACGATGGGGTAAGGCGGCGGCCGAACCGGAGTCTGTGTTTGTGGCGCCCCAGGTGGGCGGCTTTCGCTGGCGCAGGCCATCGTGGGTGCCGGAGCGGCTGCCGCACGACGACGCGTGGGCCCAGCCGCACGGTCGGCAGGTTTGGGCGCTGGATGCCAACGGGCTGGTAGTCGCCCTGGGCCATGCGCCGTGAGCAGCGATCGAAACCATGGCACGGGTGATGAACCCGATGATTTTTAGCCAGGTGGATGATCGTCACAGCACGACGAATGGCCCAACTCACCTACATCTTCTACCGCCATCACCACCACCCGCACAGGCGAATCTTTTCAACAGCGTCGCATCCATACGCGTCGCCACTCTGCGCGCCCTTCAGGGCGCCGGACCGCCATGCCCGCGACAATCAGTAGCGCCTTCGCATCGAGCTGGCTTTACCGCGATAGTAGGTCACCGCACCGATCGCCGCGCCAATCGGCGGGACCAGTGCCGCGGAGCGACGTGCCCACGGGCCTGCTGCGTATGGAATTTGGCCAGGTAGATCATTGCGTGCCAGTACGACCACGATGCCGCCGCCGATGCCGAACACGCCGGACCAAGATTCCGGCGCCCAGTCCGGATTGCGAGAAGGAGGAGGTCATGCGGAAGCTCTCCCCGTCCGCGTCTGGACGCCAGTTTTAACCATTTTATCGGATGTTCGGACACCTCCTTTCGCCTTCCTCAAGTCCCCTGCTGGATACGTCTTTGGGCTTGAACGTTTGAGGCGGCCCCGGCACGCGTCTGGCGCCGAAGCCGCCAGCCGTTCGCGCAGGTGCGGGCTGACGTTGTTGGCAATAGTTTCGCAACCGTCGGGCGCCAGGGCGGCCCGACGATCCCGGGCTCGCTGGCCACCGCATCGACGAGATCGGGATCATTGTCACGTGGGTCGGACGAGATAAAATGGCTCTTCGGTCTGGCTCGAACCCATCGGCGGATGGGACCTGGTGGTGCTCGTCATTGGTGTAGCGTATCCAGCCTTCAAATGGAGACGGCGATGTGTTCAATGTGGCGTCATCGGCAAGAAGCCGATCCATTTGATGAAACCGGACGAACGGAAAGGTCTCAAAGATCAATGACCTCTGGGTCGATATCGTGCGCCGCGAACCGGGCCGAAGCGCTGGAGATATCGCGATCGGCGACGCCGGAGAAATGGATAGTCAGGCCCATTGACTCCTCAATCGCCGCATCGTCTCGCGCGGTCGACCGACTGATCGGACCGGCGCGTTCGTGGTGTGCTCGCCAGCGCTGCGGCGATATGCCGCGGTAAGCCCGGCAGGTGTGGCGCGTGTCGTCGCCGCGGGCGACCGCGCAGGAAGAAATCGGATATGCTGGTGGTGGCGCGCGGGTGGCGGCCCAGTCACTGGATGCCCAAGTACGGCGATCGCGGTGGATGCGGACGTTCGCGACGGATCATCTGGGCAAAGTGGAGAAGGCTGTTTTGGCGAGCACACGCCGGGCAGACACCCCGTGCTGACGCGCGCGGATCGGTGGTAAGCCCGGTCGCCTTCAGCCCCCGGCAGTCACACGGCCGATCGCCTGACAATATTCTGCACGGGTGCATCTCGCCGGTCGCTTCAACAGCACCGATGCCAGACGCGATTCACCTGACACGCAATGGCGTGGCGACCGCGCTGCCGTCGATTCCCAATCGCTACATGCACTCGCCGAACGAGATGGTCGCCGGATGATCTCGATCGGGTTGCGGGTTGATCATGCCGAAACGTGTCGTGCATGGTGACGAACGAAACGGATTTCACCTATGCTCGACAGGCAGGGGTGGCGCGACGCCAAATGCGCGGCAGGCTCGAGTGGCCGCCGCGGCGAATTTCGCATCGGCGTCGGGCCTGAGCGAATCGATGACCGGTTGCATCTGGGGCCGCGCGCGCGCATCAGTGCCTCCAATGCGAATCCACGAGTCACGCGGTTCTCGGAGGCGGCCGCACCGGAGAGGTCCTGGGACGCGGGCAGGGCGATTCGCAGCAATGGCTGGGTACTTTATGCTTCTGGCGCTGCCCAACCTGCGCCGGAGCGCGGCCAACATTTCCAGCGCGACATCTTCGTCGGATTCCCGCCGCCGAGTGGTTGGCTGCGGTCAGAGAGGCGCGGCAGTGCGTCGGACCCTCACGCCGCTGCTGGCGCCTGCCACAAAACTGAACGCCGCGGCCGCCGCCAGCGTCGGCGCACCTGGGCGTTGGAATCGCCCGATGACTCCTGAGCGCCTTCAGAGCGCCCTGACGGTGCGCAAACGCATCACTGCGCGATGCGGTACCGGAATACGCCTGTCGGCAATGATGCAGCAGGGGTTGCCAGGGTGTCGTCGGCGGGTTCTGACATGAATTTCCCCGAGCAGCGCGGAATACCGCACCAGCAAACCAGCGATTCGCCACGTAAAGCGCGTCCAGCAGTTCACTGGCACCGATGTCCATCGCGATACCAGCGTTTAAAAAGGTGCGACGAGATGCCAGCGAGTCGTCCGTCGTCATCAGGTGCCGTACGAGCGTGGCCACGCCGACATCCCCTGCCCGCGCGAAGAGTTGCAGGAGCAGCCCGGTCGGTGCCGTGGGGGAGGCGACCAGCGGGCGATCCAGCACCGTTTCCCGCGGCAATTGGCGGGGGGCACTTCCATCGCCAGTCGTCCGCCCGACCTGCCCATCCCGTGCAGGTGCGTCAGGCACTGACGGGCGATGCCCTCGATATCTCTTCGCGCCACCACGGCGCTGGGCGTCATCACCAGAGACTGCGCAAGGCGCCGACCGCACTCACGGTCGAGACCATCCCCCCGCGCCAAGCGCCAACCGCGCCTGCGCGTTGCCCGTGGCGGCGCTTAAGCCCCCGACGACATCCGTAAGCCACGGCTGGGTCACCAGCACACTCCACGTGCGCAGCAGTTCACCGGGGTTTCATCAGCGGAACACGGCAGCGAGCGCCGTGGTTGGCGTATCGCTGACCATCATGGCGCCACCGCGCGCGGGCTTCTGAACGGGATCAGACGCTGATAAGTCCCAACACGACGCTGGCGTCCCTGAGCCAGCAGCTGACCTAAGGTGTGAGCAGAAGTGTCTGCCCGGAGCCGCGCCTCCTCGTACCGTGGATAGCAACTTCCACGCCGAGTGTCAAGAAGTTTCCTCAGCAGAGTCAGCCCAAGAGGGTCCTCGATTTATGGCCTGCTGACTGATGGTGGACCCCCGCAAGAATCATGCGCGGCGCCCTCGATCACGCGATAGAGCATGGCACCTTCGCGTGAGCGTGCGCCGTGAGCTGGCGCAGCGTCTTTCGAACCGCTGATACATCGGGACGCGATGCACCGATCGCGGTAAGACCTGGCCGCTTCGACGGCCGCAATGTCCCGTTGCAGGCAAGTCTTCCACAAGCAGTCTCCGGAAGCTCGGCGTGCCACCGATCGCGACGCCTGTCCTTCCGACGCCACTCGCACGGCGCCCGGGCAACCGCGTTCGGGCGGTGGGAGTCTTTCGGGCG